>JACRHC010000134.1 GCA_016217675.1 Nitrospirota bacterium | reverse complement strand
TTAGGGTGAGGGGTATTTTCAAGATAATGACATCTTAAACACATGATGAACTTAGCCATGCGCTGGAACCTGTTCTGTCAGACATCTGCTGCAGAGACCGTTTATCTGGAGGATATGCGAAAGGACCTTGCCCTTCATGCCTTTGACCACAAGCGTTTCTATCTCCTTTTCAGCGCAGAAATGAAGGTCCTCAACCTTATTACAGGAAACGCAGATAAAGTGGTGGTGATGTTCTTCATTCCTGCAGAGATAATAATAGAGCTTTCGGTCAGGATGGAGCACGCGGGAAATAATATTGCCCTCATGCAGTTCGTCGAGGATACGGTACACGGTCGGCAGGCCGATGCTCCTGAACAGCTTCTGCATCTTTTTCCAGATAGCCTCAGGGCTCAGATACACCTTTTCGTCATCAAGGATCTCAAGAAGAGCGATCCTCTTCGGCGTTGTCTTCAGGCTGAGGCTCTTCAGTAATGGCTGAAAATCAGGTTTCATGACTCCCCTTCGCAAATAGAAACAGTTTCTATTTAACGCGGAGAGGAAGGAGAAGTCAAGAAGGCAGGTTGGTGCAGTGGAGATAAGTAAGCATCACTTTGATAAATATTTCGAATTTTCAGTCATCATTTTTGGCACCTTACTTCATCAAATGTTACGTCAAAGGTGTGACAGTCTATGGGGTCAGACTTGCTTATTGACATTCGCCCTCACTGTCAGGCGTTTCACGACATCACCATCATGCCACATATGAAAATGAACGCACTTCTTTTTCCTGAAGCTGCTCACGGGTGACTTCAATATCATAGCGTGCAGGTTCATGTTTCGAACTCTTGTCTATGCTGCCCTTTTAAGCGTGATACGCATCCCGGCCTTTGTTGCAAGCGTGATGAGCATTTCCAGACTGAACTTCTCCCATTTTCCTCTTATGAGATCAGAGACCCGTGACTGGCTGACACCAAAAATCTCAGCCGCTTTTTCCTGTGTCAGTTTTTTGTTTTTGATGAACTTCCGAAGATCAGTCATGATTTCGGCACGCATCTGAAGAATTGCGGCTTCCTCAGGGGGAAAACCGAGATCAAGAAAAACGTCGCCGGAAGATTTGATAATAGGTTCTTTCATGACACTATCCTCCTATTCGTTTGAATCGCTTACGCGCTAATTCAACATCGTGTTGATTCGTTTTTTGGCTCTTCTTTTGAAATGAATGGAGCACATATACCGCGTCCTCGAACTTCGCCACGTAAATTATGCGCCATTCACCCAGAACATGTATGCGGATTTCCTTGACCCCGCGTCCTATGCCTGGCATAGGTTTCCAGTCATTCGGCTCAAGACCGCATTGAACAAAATATAATTCAAAGCCCGCTGCTTTGCGCGCTTCCTCCGGAAAGTTCCGAAGATCATCCAGGCTTGAGCCTATGAAGTTTATAGGTTTCATACTCTCACTTTTTATTATATAAGTTTTTATATATTATGCAAGCAGAAGCATTGAGGATGTAAAGAGGCATGCGGCGGTTTTTGTTCCTCCGCTACTATAGTGGAATGAGCATTTCAGACCACCATAACCAGATCGCTATAGCCCGATAACAGTGCGTCATGGGTAATGAGTCTCATGGGCTCACAGATTGCCTGAGCGATCAACATGCGGTCAAAGGGTCTGCGTGGATTGGCGGCAGCGTCTCGACAGCGGCCGCGTGTTCAGCAGAAACAGGAAACAGACGATAACCCGCCTCCTGAAAATATCCAAGCGCCTCAGTGCCGGAAACAGGCATATTTCCACGGCCAAGGCTGTGCTTGATAAATATCTCCCAGATCGAGGCAGCGCTCACAATGATCTCGTTATTAGCAGACATGATCAGGCTGAGTGCAGATTCCGGCAGTTTAGGATCGTCAGTTATTGCCCATAGCGCTATCTGCGTATCAAGCAAAAGTTTCACTCATGTCCCTCAGTAAAGAGCTTACGAATGACCTCATTATCAGCATCAATAGATTCCGGCACCTTGAATTTTCCCTTTGCAACCCCTATCCGCTTATCAGCAGGAGAGCTCTTTAGAGATACAAGGCGGGCAATAGGCTTACCGTTGCGGGTAATTACAACTTCCTGTTCGCGGCCGCTTTCGATGGATTTGAGCAGCTTGGAAAGTTTTGCTTTGGCTTCGAATATATTTACCAAATGCATGATGCACCTCCGCAATCACTTAGCATCTGTAACATTTTTGAGACCTTTATCATCAGGATCCATTTTCATCCCGCTGAGTGCAATCGCCTGTGTAAGCACAGTCGCAAGCCCTTCAGATGCACCGCCGCTGCCGATGGTGAGGATATCAGGCATGATCTTGATCTTGCCTGCAGAGATATGTTTTGCGAGTTCAATGGCCATAATGGCCTGCGGCCCGATGGCTGTCTTCTGCTTTTCATACGCTTCAGCCGTGGCTATACCGATAGATTCGATTGCCTTTGCATCACCTTCGCCCTTGAGCCTTGCGCTCTCAGCATTACCTTCAGCGAGCGTAACGGTCTCTCTCTTCTTCTGGTCTGCAACCTTAACCGCAATCTCGGCCCGGACGAGTTCCGGCTGCTGGTCAGCAGTCGCCTTGGTCTTTTCCATCTCAATTCTTGTTACCTGGGCCTTCTGTTCTTCCTGGAACTGAGTAGTCTGCTGCTGTGCGATGATCTTCTTCGTCTGCGTATCCATAAGCTCCTGGGGCAGCATGATCTGGCAGATAAGAACAGAGACGCACTCGACATGATACTTTTCGAGTTCCAGTCTCGCCCTTGTCTCAGCCTTTGTCTGCTCTTCCTGCCTGTCCTGCATAAAATTCATGGCAGACGTTGTAGACGCCTGGTTCCTGAAGCTGGAATCGATCATGGGGTGAATAACGTGAAGGATAAGGTTGTCGACCGAACCGACCTTCGATACCATGTAGGGCGCCTGGTCCGGTCTTACGCGAACAACAACTTTGACCGAAACACCAATGCTGAACCCGTCCTTAGAGACCACATTTAAGGCATTGAATTTTGTCTCTTTTGAATCATCCCAGTCTATCGTAATGTTTGTCGTGTCGATGATATAGGGCATGAAGGCCAGCCTGTTAAGATAGTATTTGCCGGGACCGGCCACTTCTTCCTGTATGCCCCTATATCCTTTCGGGACCACGTATTTCTCTTTGCCTTCTTCTTCGGTCGCCCCCATCTGACTCGATCCGAGTCTCTTCTTCATGTCAAACGTTGGCTCTTCGCCTACGTTTGAAACAACAACCGCAACCTGACCGCGCTCAACAATCTGAACATCATCAAAAGCAACGTTGAACATTAAGGGGTTTATATAGTAGGTGCCTGGCTTAAGAACATCGAGCTGCGGCCCGCGCTCCCCCCCGTTTTTGAGAAAAGAATTGGCATCCTGGAAATCAGCGTGACCTGCTACAGCCTGGGCCACATATTCTTTTTCAGGGAGCGGGTTGCCGTCCTTGGCAGTAACCAGACCTACCTTGGCGGATTCAACCACAGCGGCCGGCTCGGTAGCAACCTGGAATAAATTGAGGTTGATACGATAGGTTCCGGGAAGGAGGATATCAATCTGCGGACCCTTTTGTCCGCCATTTGCAAGAAACTTTTCACCATCTTCAAAGTTGTGATGGTCAGGCACACTGGCTGCCAGCAGCCTCCCGGGTGCGATGGAGTTGCCATCCTGCGATGTTACAACGCCCACCTGGCCCTTCTCAATAACAACTGCGTTGGCGATCGATATCTTAAAGAGATACGGATTTATTCTATATTTGCCAGGAGGAAGAATATCGATCTGCGGACCTTTCTGGCCGCCGCTTTGCAGGAACATTTCCCCATCCTGAAAGGAATTGTGTCCCCGCACCACCTTTGCAAATATTTTACCAGGAGGGATTGAGCTGCCATCGACCGATTCGATAAGCCCGATCTTCCCGTCCATAATCTCTATGAACTCACTTTTTCTCGCCGTGTAAATAAACGGAATAAGAAAATGCATTCCCGGACCGAGCGTCCTTGCCTGAATACCAACTTCATTGTTCATGGCAACGACTCTGCCCTGTGGCATCTTCTTGCCGAACCATCTCCGTTCAATAAGGGCGATCTCTTTACCACCGACAATGACAACAGATTGATATACCAGGATGGCTGTTAAAATACCTATAATTGTTGCGCCTACTGATAACACGCTGATCAAATGCGAAAGAATTTCCATGTTCCCCCCTTTACGCTAAATATAAGATATAGGATAGCTGACCCGTGCGTAAGTTTACCTTCCATACTTCACAAAATCAATCATATGATCAACACAATACCGGTTCATATTGTTGTTTTGTCAGGGTAACAGTAAAATAAGATCTACTATCGCTATTACAAAGGGGCTCTCTATGACAGATACCATGAAACCGTCACTCAGCTACATAATCGTCTGCGACGATGTAAGGCAGGAACAAGGAGGCAAAATCAGCCTCATGGGCCTTTTTGAAAACATCTATGCATTAAACTTTCCCGTGCTGCACCCGAGGCTGGCGCTCATATCCGCATGGACTGACGGCAGGGGAGAATTTGAAGTGGTTACACGACTGCTGTCACCAGACAGAAAAACAACCCTCAGGGAGACGGTGTCGCGCATAACCATGAACGAAGCCCATCACAGACATATGGACGTCTCTGTTCATATTAACATCGAATTCCCTTCGTCTGGCACATACTGGATTGAACACTATCTTGACAGGGAACTCGTGAGCTCTATGCCCCTTGCTGTGATCCAGGTCAAAGAACAGGCATTCCATTAGGCGGCTGCCATGAAACACATTATTATCGGAAACGGCGTTGCCGGAACAACCGCAGCCTTCGAAATCAGGAAGGCCGATCCCTCGGCCTCTATCCAGATAGTAACTGAAGAGCCTTATCCTTTTTACAGCCGCATCAGGCTGCCTGAATTCCTTGCCGGAAGCCTGGATGAACAGGAATTAGTCATCAGAAAACCGTCCTGGTATGAGGAGCATAGGATCAGTCTTTCGCTCAACACAAGGGTCACAGCAATAGACCCAGCGTCAAAAAAGATCATTACATCAGCAGGTGAATCACTGCCTTATGACCGGCTGCTTGTGGCAACCGGCGCGAATTGTTTTGTGCCGCCTATATCGGGCGCTGAAAAACAGGGTGTCTTCACGCTGAGAGGGCTGGAGGATGCTCAGAAGATCAGGGAATATGCAATACGCTCCGAAGGCGATGTGCTTCTTATCGGAGGAGGGGTGCTCGGACTTGAGGCAGGTTACGGCCTTATGAAGGCAGGCTGCAAGATTACAGTTGTCGAGTTCTTTCCGAGACTGCTGCCTCGACAGCTTGACGAACAGGGAGCGAAAATACTTCAGCAGAAGATGGAGTCAATGGGCTTCACCTTTCATCTGGCCGCAAAATCGAAAGAGATCAGCGGCAGAGACGCAGCTGAGGCGCTCATCCTGGAAGACGGCACGCAAATCGGCTGCGACATGGTCATCATATCCGCAGGGATCAGGTATAACGTCAAACTGCTCGAAAACCATGGAGCTGCGATCGAAAAGGGCGTGGTGGTAAACGACAGGATGGAGACCGGCATTCCCGATATCTTTGCTGCAGGAGACCTTGTCCAGCACCGCGGCATCTGTTACGGAATCTGGCCTGCCGCAGAACAGCAGGGCCAGACAGCCGGCATCAATATGGCAGGCGGAAATGTTGAATATGGCGGCACGGTGATCTCCAATACCCTGACGGTCGCAGGCATTGACGTCTTTGCAGCCGGGGATATAGATGCTGACAGAAATAAGGAGTCTATCACCTCTGCCGACAGTGAAAAGTTTATCTACAGGAAATTGGTCTTTGACAATAACAGGATCGTCGGCGCTATCCTGCTCGGCGACCTTATAGACAGACGCAGGGTTATGAAGGCGATCGAGAACAGGGTCGATATCAGCCCAATAAAACAGAAGCTGGATGAGTGGGATCTTTCATCGCTTTGATCTGCCCGGTAATCCGCAAGGTGTTTCATTTTCGAGAGCACATGAAGTACAATATTCCTCGTTTCACAATCCCCGGAGAGGTGGCTGAGCGGTTGAAGGCGGCGGTCTCGAAAATCGTTATGGGGGCAACTCCATCGGGGGTTCGAATCCCCCCCTCTCCGCCAGTTATCTTTCAGGCTATTCATGGCTGTGAACGGGTAAAATAACCCTGTTAAAAGTCCCCACTTTAGAAAAGGGGGGTGAGGGGGGATTTGAAAATGCCCTGTTCTGACAATGCTTTCGTATAATAAGGACATTAAGCAGCTATCGAGAAACCTCAGGAGCAACATGACAGAGGCTGAGATACTGCTATGGTCAAAACTCAGAGGAAAGCAGTTAAAGGCCCTTCAGTTCTACAGGCAGAAGATTATAGGCAACTACATTGCTGATTTTTATTGCCCAAAATCAAGGCTGGTTATTGAGGTTGATGGAGGGCAACATTATGACGTTGAGGAAAGAAAAAAAGACAAGGAAAGGGATGATTATATGGCGAAGACAGGGATAACTGTTTTGAGGTTTTCAAATAGCGACGTGTTAGAGAACATTGAAGTCGTTTTGAAAATAATTTGGAGCAAGCTATGATCAATAAATCTCCCCTCACCCCTCTTTGCCAAAGAGGGGAAATGAACGGCATCAACTCACACAACTCCACGAAAATCCTCTTATCATGTCCCTGACGAAATACAATTAGGATCGACCTCTATGACAGAAAACAAGGGCACACTCGAATGGAACGAACAAGAAATAGCATCTGCTTTAAAAATAAGCACAGAAGCTGTGCGCGAGTATTTTACTGACGGACGCCGAGTCTCATTTCTTTTGGAAAGACGTATCTCTAAAGAAATCATACGTGGAACTCTTGCCTCCAGTGAGGGTGCTGGATATGATTTGTTAGATAGCCAGGGGGGCAAGTGGGAAGTGAGAAGCATCTCAAAGGGCGGTATCTATTTTAGCCCCAGCTATATGGTGGGGTCTGGGAGATCTTTTAAAGAAGAGGGATTCCTAAAAAAGCTGCATGAAGTTAAAGGTTATATTGTTTCGGATATTGAATCATTTCCAAAAATTCCATATTGGATTATCGGAAATGGCCAAGTTGAAGAATGGTGGACAACAGGGAAGTTAGGCCCTATCACTAAAATCTCGCGCAAGAAAGCTCTTTCACTACTCGCTAAACTTTAAGCTATACTATTAAATGCGTTGTCTGGCTAACAAAACTTTACATCTTTCTACATATTTGAGCGAATTTATATTTGATCAGCATGCTGATCTTTTTCAAGCAAGAAAGTTCTCAACAAGAATTGAGACTATCAACCTTCACGGATACAAAATACCGCAGTATATCAATGAATTCTGGACGGCAAAGCAGCGTCAGGCATCCTCTATCCACGAAATATCGTACAGGGCATGCTTCAAACCCCAACTGCCTGCTTTTTTCATTAATCTCCTTACCCGTGATGGAGACATCGTGTACGATCCGTTTAGCGGACGGGGCACGACCGTTATTGAGGCAGGACTGCTTTCAAGAAGGATCATCTCCAACGATATCAATCCCCTTAATCAGATACTGGCAAAGCCTCGTTTCTTTATCCCCCGTATTGAGGATATCGAGGAACGCCTGAATCAGATCAGATTCAGGAAACGGATCAAGTCTGACCTGGATCTATCGATGTTCTATCATCCCGATACGCTGACAGAGATCCTGTCTTTAAAACGATATCTTCATGACAGAAAAGAAGACGGCTCTGAAGACATGACAGACAGATGGATCCGCATGGTTGCAACAAACCGCTTGACCGGCCATTCGTCAGGCTTTTTCTCTGTGTACACGTTTCCGCCCAATCAGGCAATCACGCAGAATGAACAGATCAGGATCAACAGAAAACGAAAGCAGACACCGGAATATAGAGATGTAAAAAAGATCATCTTTAAAAAAACGAAAACCCTGCTCAGAAATGTAACAGTAGAACAGAAGAACTCCCTGAATAAGGCAGGGAACACTGCGTTATTTTTGACGAAAGATGCCGCCGCAACACCTGAGATAGGATCTGAAACCGTTCAGTTGACCGTGACATCGCCGCCCTTTCTGGACATCGTCACCTATTCAAAGGACAACTGGCTCAGGTGCTGGTTTAATGGCATGGATGCCGAAGGGATCGCCGACGGAATCTCTACGCCGAAATCAGTAACAGACTGGTCGGAGATCATGGGCAGGGTCTTTCATGAACTGTATCGGGTCACTAAAAAGGGCGGCTGGGTCGCCTTTGAAGTGGGTGAAGTGCGAAAGGGAACTATCAGGCTTGATGAATATGTTGCGCCCCTTGGCATTAATGCGGGCTTCACCTGCGAAGGGATAGTTATAAATCTTCAGGAATTTACCAAGACCTCAAACATCTGGGGCGTCAGCAATAATACCGACGGCACAAACACCAACCGCATTGTCCTTTTTCAGAAAAGATAGACAGCATTAAGGTTGTTTATCCCTCTTGCTACTAAGTTCATAGGTAAACCGACACACTTCAAAAATCTCCCCTCACCCCTCTTTGCCAAAGAGGGGCATGATACCCATAGGTGTTAACTTAAGCGGCATCGAGAATAGTCGATGCCGCTTTGAGTTTGCCGTGGTCAATTGACTCAAGGGTAGTTCGTCGAGATCGCTGGCAGGATTTCATGCAGTTTTTTATCAGGCGTGGTATTTCATCTCT
>JACRHC010000132.1 GCA_016217675.1 Nitrospirota bacterium | reverse complement strand
GCTTTCCCAGTTGTATTCAGGAGGGATCGGAAGCAGCCTGCTGTATGGCGGTTTGCTGTATTCATCTGCCATCTTCAGAAAGAGCAGATATGTAAGCTGCTCTAAGTAATCGCCATATCCAACACCATCATCCCGGAGGGTATTGCAGAAAGACCAGACCCTGCTTATGATGCCTGCTGTGTTACTGCTCATGATTATGTTTTCTCCTTGCCATATTCTACAAGTTTTGCTCTTATCGCATCACTCAAATAATACCCGCCTACCTTTGGACTTCCTTTAAAAACAACAAGGACAACAGATTGCATTTTTTGCATGTCCCGTCTTATTGTTACAGGAGTAACACCTGTTCTTTCACTTAATTCTTTTGACCGTAATCCCGGATTCTGCTCTAGGATAATTATAATCTTCGACATCCTTTCCTTTACTGTATCACTTACTGTATCATTTACTGTATCATTTACTATGTCACTTACTGTGCCACCTGATACAGTAACCTTAGTAATCATCGTTTCATCCAACGGAATTATCATCTTAAAACTATTACCTTCAATAAATTGTGGCCTCTTGCCGGGGGCATAAACAGGCAAGTACTTGTTTACGTTCAAGACACCTGAACCAAGCTCATCCACCCGTCCAAGCTGTGTAAAGAATTTGCAGATCAATGGGTTTTTAGAAAAAGGAGTAAAGTTGTCAAGACTAATTGGACCTTCACCATGTGGATTGCTTGCATTTCCAGTCTCCACCCTGTCTTTGTAAATGATGAACGTGGCAGCAAGGCCGCTTGTATATTCCCGGTGTACTATCAGGTTGGCCACTACTTCACGGAATATCTTAGCTCGCAGGCTGACCCGTTGATCGCCTTCCATGTAGAATTTGTCCGGCAAATGCTTAACAGTAAAATCCATTAACCTGTCGTATGCGTCAATCAGGTTGGTGTCTATGTAGTCCCGGTCATCATAACGGTCCGTATTGATCCTCCGGACGAGCGCATCAATTTTATAGTGCGGGAGGATACTCTTGATGACCTCGTCCTTTCCCAGAAGCAAGGCGGCTGCAAGGGTGTATCCTTCCTTGCCTGTCTCTGTATCATTCCTCCTCAAACCCGCCTTTTGGAGGATCTGCTCATCATTCAAGGTCAGCCAAATCCTCAAACCGCAAGAATGGATAGATTGCACATTCGGAGTAATGTACCCGTTTGCGATTGAAAAGTTCAGCAATCCGGTGAGGTTGTGTCAGCCGGAAATCTCCTTCGCTGCTGCGGTCATAAACTGTGTTGCCAGTCTTGTGTACCTGCGAACTTGCGGGCACCTGAATGTGGATAATGATCTTCCCGTCAATTTCATGCACCAGCATCATCTACACCCAATAAGATATCGCCGCCATCCCTGTTCAACATGGCACAGATGGTTTCAAAAAGGGTCTCAGGCAATTCGACCTTAGCCTCTTTGAACTTCAGGCAAATGTCTTCCCGATGCCTGAGCAATCGTCTTACCCGCTCTATGCTCATACCTTGTACTTACCTTGTCTATCTATGTTATTTCGTGCAATCTTCTCAGGGTTTTGGTTTGCCATAACAATATCCTGTAAAAAGCACTGTAAGATTAGTTTTCTGAGGTTACCGTATCAGGATGGAATTTTACTGTCAACAGAGATTTTGCTTTTGATGTTACCATTTCAAAATGTCACATTTGTAGTTAAAAGGTTACAGCTTTCACCTACAAAGAATTAACCTATGAATTCTAAGAATGTGTTGATTACGGAGAGAAGGAGCGTATAACGCGTTGTTATGTGATTGCGATCGATACACGGTTCTTGCCCAGCTCCTTTGCGGTTCGTTCCTCTCGATTCGCCCGCTCAATGACCGTTGTCAGTGTGTTCCCGTGAAGAGGCCATGCTGCCACACCTACGGAAACCGTCATTTGTACTGCTTGCTCCTGCACACGGAAGGTATTCACTGCTATCTGACCTCGGATATTCTGCGCCAAGGCGGCAGCCTCATCAATCGGGCAGTTTGGAAGAAGAACGAGTAGTTCCTCGCCGCCGTAGCGGTAAGCGGCCCCGCGGTGTAGGCAGATGCCTGCAACAAGCCGCTGGCGATCAGGCAAGAGTGTGCGGTCGACGACGGACTCAGTGAAGGAGGAGTTGAGCTGCTTGAAGTCGTCGACATCCAGAAAGATTACCCCGACGGAGTAGTTCGTTACCTCGGCTGCCTCGGACACCCAGAGGTCGAAGTCTCGTTGTGCCTGGGTAGGGCTATAAAGGATTCGGAACTTCTGCTCAAGCTCCCGTTCGGCCCTGGCTATGCCGGGCTGGCGTGCCTCGAGATCTCGGATCCGATCCCAGGCTGGCGCCTTGTCGGCATCAGTAAACGCGCGAGCGTGGTACCGATGGGCCGCCTTGTTGATCTGAGAATCACTGCAAGGCCGGAGAGGTCCCTTCGAACCTGGATGCTGGGGTGCAAGCCGGCCGTGCCACAGGCGGGCCGCGTACTCGAGCTCAGGGCCTGACTCACCCGTAATGTGGGCAATTACCTGCCGCATATCGAGTTCCCGGACACACTTGTTGCGCCGCTCAGGGTCAGCGAGCTCCGCTGCCTTGTGTTGATTGACATAGCTGCGCAAAATTCGCAGTTCGATCTCGTCTTCAGTCATTGGACCGCGTACAGAGGCTACCAAACGCAATTGGCGCCTACGCTCAAGTTCTTCCTTTGCTTGCTGACTATAGGGAGCAGCCATCTGCAATCGATCGTCACCGAGCTCCTTGGCCATCCTGGTTCGCTCGGCGATCGACCCTTGGCCACCAAGCAGCTTGTTCAAGCTATCATCCTGCTCGCTTGTCATTCCTCTCTCCCGACGTTCAATCTCGCCGCTAACAGACGTGATGCAGGCGCATAACGCTTCGGATGAACCGCTCCTATTATTGGGCGTCCTCCCTGACCAGTGTCTCGCCCCCTTCGCGTCAAGTCACCCGCGCAGCCGCTCGGCAAGTTTCTGGAGTTTCGCAATATCTATGGTGATGATGCCGAGTGCACAAGGGACACAGTAGTTGTCGGCCGACCTGCCGTCCCAAACCTTCAAACGCTTGTCACCACGCTCAAGACGGTGTGCGGCGTTGTGTTGGCAATTGTGCGCCCGCTGGGCCTCATCGATCTCCACTCTCTGTAGGATGGACTTCGGTCTAGGCATCAAACACCTCCCTTTGCGCAGCAGCGGACAGTTCCGCGAATCGCCCGTCAATGGTATCGAGCTCATCACGAGTGAATTCGGCGCGCTCTCCCACGCCACGCCCAACCGCTTGTGCTACGTGCCTATCAATCGCAGCCTTCACCACAACGAAATTCGTTCTCTGGCGACGATTCCGGTCAAGATCAAATCCCGCCTGGTTGATGCCACGTTCGTTCAGTATTCGGCCAGCCTCGGTACGGACACGCATGTCCAAGCCAGACCGGGCGGCTTGTCGCTGCCGAACGCGCGTAGTAGGGACCGGATGCAATTCCATTGCCTGGCGAACCGCATCTGGAGAATAGCCGCGTTCTTGGAGCGTGCGAATGGCCAACATGGCTTCGGCATCATCCTGAATCAGCGGTATCTCCTGAATCGTAATCCCTGATTGCCCCCTAACGTCCACGGTGTTTGCTTCCGCCAAGATAGGAGTCACCGCTATTTCGCCAGAATCAGAGAAGTCCAATCCCTCAACCGGAAGAAGCTGATCAAAGAACTCCCTGTCTGCTTCGCTGTATTCCTGAAAGTCTTGCCACCGGCGAGCGACGTTCGCTCCGGCATGGAAAACTACAGTCCCTTGATTCAGAGGATGTTGGCTGTCGTTCTGTACAATGACTCGCATTATACGCCCGACGAATTGAACGAATGGAGACAGGTTGGAGAAGATACTGAATATTGCCGCTACTGACAGGTATGGATGGTCGAAGCCTTCACCCAGTTTCCGTACTTGCACGACAACGTCTAGTTCATGGTTCTCAAGCCGTGAGAGTACGCGGTCATTTGCCACAGAATTCTCACGGCTGTGAACGTAGTCGGCGCGCCGTCCACGCGCGCGGTACGCTTCTACGATCTGGCGACAGTGCTCGAAGTTGAGCGCCGACGCAATGATCTTGACCCTGTTGTCACCGGTCTCAGTTCGCATCCGGTCGAGTTCACGAATCGACGCATCCACGATGGTATTCAGAGTCTCCGTGGATGTCACAATACTCCTGCGGAAGTCGGCGTCCTCCTCCCCCAGACGTCGTACCTCTTCCAGCGGAACTTCAATCTCCTGGTCGTCCTCGCGCCGGACATAGCGTAATGTCCGTGGATTTAGCACAAGAGCCTTCAGGCGCTTGATGTAGCCCTCCTGAATTGCTCGAAACACTGGGTAAGAGTAGATGATGCGGCCTGCCATCCTCTGGCCATCGGCACGCAGCGGCGTTGCGCTCAGGTTGATGATATTGGCTCCCGGGAACTTCTGCTTCAAGGCATCCCACGTCGCCGCCACGCTGTGATGCCCCTCGTCAAAGAGTATGAGGTCGAAAAAGTCATCTGGAAGGGAGGATAGCCAGCGGTTCTCTTCGCCTTGGAGCTGTTGAATGTTGGTGACGACAACGTCTGCTTCGTCGAGATCGCTGCGATTGGTCGTTGTTCCACGAATCTCGACAGGTTCCGGGTAGGGTGGCCCTGTCAGAACTCGTGTTCTGACGTAGAACATCGCTGGCTGTGTTGGATCGAAATCCTTGTGTAGTTGATCAGCGATCCGCAGGCCAGGAGCAATGACAAGAGTTCTGTTCGCTTGGAACGCGAATGGCGCGATCGCAATGCACCCCGATTTGCCACAACCCACTGGCAGGACTATGCCGGCCTCTCGCTCGTCGGTATTGCTTGCGACGAAGTCCTGTAGCGCTGCAAACGCCTCCAGTTGTGGGATACGCAACTGCGCATTGCCTATGATTGACGGCTGACGCGTTCTAAAGAAGTCGCTCATTTTCAAATCCTCCTCTGCCTTGCCACGCACTTTTTCAACGACCACCCGTGTTGATCTGTAATCCGCCCAACTATTAAGTAAGCTGCAATAGCATTCCATTATCCCGCAGCCTATCTCCTTCTGCCTCCACCCCATTTTGATTGAGATATATTTTGCATTATCCATTACTTGCCACGACGTTGTCAATCGTATCCTCTCCAAACTATACGGCGATTCCAGTGCCCTATTACCCTACTGGCCAACAGCCTATTTCTTCCCACATCCTTTCCATCAAGGTCCATGTAACCCCAAACTATCGGCAGGGCTACAAACACCCTGTCGACCCCCAATCTTTCACTGGATGGTTTAATTTTACTTATTACCATAATGAAGGGTTGTATTATAAGGCATGATTCTCAAATATTGTTTTCAGCCAAAAAGAGAAGATGCTGATTACCACTTGAAATACTGTATTCTGCAAAAGCGCCAAGGTTGTTTAGTACAGGAAGAAACCCTTAATGTAAACTTAATAGAACAATCCCATTTCATTATATTGGGAACCCATTCCCTTGACACCGCCATTTTGTATTATACATTACTCTGGTGTCCAATATTTCCATCTTACCTTAAATTCCAATGCAGTTCACTTTGAGTTTAACCTTTCCTATCACTCAAGATTACAATTAAGTTTCTTCAAGGTGAACGCTGCTTTCTTTTCCGAAAACATGCTGTGCCATACATGCTTCTAAATATTTAGCTTTGAGAAAGTTTTCTGCTGAGTATTCTGAGTATTCATTGCTGTTCGCCGCACTAATCTGCATCTGCACCCAAGCTTCTTGAGTAAATTGTCCTCCTAATCTTACTTTAGCGTTTTCATACTCGTCGGTAGCCTGACAATACCAATACCACCCATCGGTTTTCGAGGCACATTTTTCTTTATAGCGTTCCTCAATTCCAAAAATATCTTTCCATGTATCCACTTCTTCCTGATGCGTTGGTGAGTTTAATATCAAAGAAATATCGTGTTCAGTCAGATTGCTAATATCAGTATGGTGAAAATTAATTTCTATGGAAATATCATAACTGCCACAAGTATCGTAAGGATAAAACGCCTTTCTTCTTGCTTGTGTGTGTGGATGAGTGATCGGATCTTTTCCCATTTTGTGAGAAGAATTACATTCATGACACATTGGGGAAAGGTTTTTAAAATTAATGGAATTAAAAGGGTAAATGTCTTTTGGCAGGTAATGGTCATAGGCATCTCTTACCGTCCGGTTAGGCCCTATTATGCTGTTTAATCCGCAGAAAGGGCATTTCCTTTTGTCATTAATGGTAACAAATTCCTTGTAGTGGTCATCAATCATTCCAATTCTCTTTTGAACTGACTTTAAGTGAATAACACTTTTAAAAAGACTTTTGCAATAATTTTCTATTTCGACTTTTAGTGGTTGATTCAGTGCACTTAACATACTGTAAAAATATGGATTACAACCATTGCTCCCTTTGCAAAGGTCTTCAATTGCATTATTGTCTCTATAAGCTTTTGATAGAATGTCTTTTGTAGTTTGGTCGAATCCTTGAAATAACTTATATACTCTTTCGATTGGTCCATAGAAGTAATCAGTTTTGATTCTATCGTCGTTATAAATTTCAAGAGTTAGTTCTTTCAGATCGGAAGGCAATAAATCTATGCTGTATTCAACAGTGGGATTTGCCGTACACCAGACATTTAAAAATAACTCGTCTATCCATTGCTGGAGTTTGTAAATTGGATGATCTGGGATGAAGGCATATGGAAACAGCACGCTATTCCTCACCTCTCATCAGTTTATTAATGAACAATACCTTTTCCACCGAGTCGCCGAGAATCTTATCGGCTTCATCAATTAATGCCTGGCTTGATTCTCCACTTTCAAATCTTTCTTCAAGCCCCTTTAGAATAGCTATGGCATAATCACTGATGGTTTCAGTTTTTCCAAATGTTTTCATGGTGATTTTATTGATGGAAGCGCCAAGAGTGTTATATTCAGGCTTTGAAACAGTTACAAGGTTTGATTTGTCCTTGTTGAATACAAGTACATACTCTTTGTGACTATCAGAAATAAGAAATGGAGTATGAGTTGTTATGAGCATCTCTCTCATGGCATATTTTGCATCTTTATCACCGAAGCAGCCACGAAGTCGAGAAATAAATTTAGCACGCCAATCGGGATTGAAGTGTGTCTCCGGTTCATCAAGAAGAAAGAGACATTGCTTGTCTTTGTAGAGAAGGCACAGTCCGAGGGAGTGCAATAATTGATGCTCACCATCTGAAAGGGACTTGACAAGAAGGTTCTCTTCAATTCCCGTTTTCTTTATCCAGAAGTTTTTAAAACGCATTACCCGTTCATCCCTCAAAGGTAAAGTAAATTCCATACCCCAGGGTAAAGAAAATTCCATAGTGAAGGTCAGCAGATTTCAGGTAGTGATCTGATACAGATCCTGTAGAATTCCTCCTTGAAATAGACAAGGAGGGGACAGGATGATAGGAGT
>JACRHC010000133.1 GCA_016217675.1 Nitrospirota bacterium | reverse complement strand
TTTCCTGCCCCGTGACCCTATGATTATCATGCCTGCACCTTCTTCCTTTGCAGCGTTGAGTATTTCGTCTGCAGGATGGCCTTCCCTGACAAGCGTTTTTATTCCGACAATCCCTTTTTCCTTAAAGAGGTCAGTGTGAAAAGAGATGACCTTTGCGGCCTTCCTGTCCAGAAATTCCTGGTACTCTGTACCTTTCAGCATCTCCTTCAGTGTTGACATCTCTGCCTCCCCGAGCATCTCGTCCATGAGGGAACGGCCTTCGATCTTCTGGATATAGAGAAGCACTACGGTATCGGGACGGTTTGACGGAAAGAGATCGATAAAGGTGCGAACGGCTGCCTCTGACCCCTTGCTGTCATCAACAGCGATAAGTATTTTCTTCATGCGTCTGCCTCCCTGAGCAATCTGACTTTGTATGGCCTGCAGCTGTTTCTGGTGTCCGGCTGTTTCCGCATCACTCTGCCTTGTACAGGTCCTTGAAATGCTCCTCATATTCCTTGCCGAACTCCGAGCCAATGGCCTTGGTTTCGGAGGAGCCGTAGGCCGGGGCTTCCTGCTTCTCAAAATATCCGGGTTGGATCGGGATGCCAGAAGAGGTCTTGAATCCCATCAACACCCCGATCATAAAGGCGACCACGATGACTGCAATAAATTTCTTTTCCATCAGTTATCCTCCCTGAAATGCCTATACAGGTCCGTACTACTTTTCTTCTTCATCTTTAAAGAGATCCTTATAGTGCTGCTCCATCCCCTTGTCTATCTGGGATTCCACTCCCTTTTCCTTGCGGCCGCTGAATACGCCGGCCTGGATAAAGGGCGGCACGCTGTATCCGATCAGAAAACCGGCAAATAAGGTGACTACGAGAACCGCGATGATGAATGTTCTGTCCATGTCTACACCTCCGGCAATGACATTGAGCTCATGCCGCCTTCCTTATCTTGAAGATAATTTTGCCGCCCTGCTGGGTCCGCTCGATTATTTCATTGCCCAGCGATGAACACATGGCTGTGATCGATTCACCTGAAGAAGGATTGTCAAAAGTGACTTCCAGGGTATCTCCTTCCTTGATCTTTTCGAGCATCTTCTTGGTGTAAATCTGGGGGTGCGGGCATACATACCCTGTACAGTCAAGGGCATAGGAGCCTTCGGATATTTTTTCGAATTTTACCGCCATGATAGTGTTCCTCCTTTTTCTCGTTGCATCATATTTCCATTCCGGCAAGTTCTTTGGCCATTTTCCGCTCTGTCCACCAGTTGAAGAATTTCACGCCTATAAAAGCTCCGCCTATCATGCCGAGGCCGAAGAGCCATCCGCCGACATCGCCGTTAGAGACCCGGACAAAGAATGCGCCTACATTACAGCCGAGGCCGAGCCGTGAGCCGATCCCCATGAGAAAGCCGCCGACAATGGCCCATGTCGCAAGTTCCATGGTCGGTTTCTTGAATTTGAACTCATTGTTCATCAGCGCCATGATTGCTGCGCCGCCTATAAGGGACAGGGACATCCAGTCAGCAGGGTTCAGGGCAGGGTTCGGTATGCCGTTGACATACCCGAAAAAGATATTGTCCATATTGTTCCAGCCAAGCTTGTGCATGACCCATCCCACCCATTGGGCTTCCTGCGTGGTCACATACCAGTAGCCCGGATCGAATACGGTTCCGCGCACAGAGAGGCCGAAATCCGAGCCGAGCCTCGTGAGTATCTCTCCTGCATTTCTGATCCCGAACTTTATGCGCAGTCCTTCAATGACGAACATCTGGAGTCCGCAGGCTATGCCGAGGAACAGCCCTGCTAACGAGGTCCTCTTTGATGAAAGAATCATCTGCCAGAAACCGGTGAAATGGTCACGGAGGCTGACACTGCCTTTATTCTTAAGCAGGTCCCGCACAAACGCCTTTTTTCCCCAGATGAAATAGACCACAGCCAGCATGAGGAGCGCAGGTATGATGACGCCGACAAGGAGGTTTCCGGCAAATGCGCCAGAGGCTGATTCGTTCTTCAGACCGAGCAGCTTGGCGAAGGTGACGGTTGGATGGTTCCAGACATACCCCGCAAGGTACTGGTCGAGCCAGCCGTCTCCAACATTTATCACCGCCGGAAGGTTCTTTGACAGGGCCGAGGCGTGCCAGGAAGCCGGGACGAGGTAATTGAGCCAGCCGCCGAGATCTGCAAAGGATGACTGCGTTACACTGATGGACAATATGACCAGCAGGGCCACCCCGTTGCCCTCTCCTGCCTTATAGAGAGAGCCTGATGCGCAGCCGCCTGAAAAGACCATCCCGATACCGAATATGAGTCCTGCGATCATGGAGTGAATCCCTGAAGGAGAGGCGTGGAAGGTGCTGAATCCTGATGCGGTCACAAATGAAGAGACGAGTCCGAAGAATAATGTGGCGGTCATAATGCCTACAACCATTCTCGGTACGCCGACAGCAAACAGGTCCCTGAAGGCTGAGGCAAAACAGAACCTGCCGTACTGCAGGCACATGCCGTAGATGAGACCGAACCAGAGATAGGCGGAGAGATAAATATAATAATCATTGTAAGCGTATGTCACTATGCTTACGAGGGCGAAGAACCCGATGATCACCAACGCCCATATCTTCTTCTTTTTTGCATCACGTTCCACCTTTCTACCTCCACGAATTGAATTTGCCTCTGTCAGACAGCGAATTGTCTATTCAGGGGAATTATTGCAAGTGGCATACCATCAGGTCCGAGCGGTCCGGAAAATGGGAAATATGGCGTTAATACAGAGGCTTGATGCCCAGAGGTCTGCAGTGCAGTTTACCCTGCTGATTTGTGAACTGTTCTGAAAGGGACAATGAGAAGGAATAGCTGTCCCAAAAAGGACAGCTATTCCTTCCTGAAGATCGTCACGAACGTCTGGTATTTAAAGACCTCTGATGTCAGTCCGAACTCTTTCAGCGCCTTCAGGGGACCAGGATCTTTCTGGGTGAATGCCACGGCTGCAGGGTCGAGCGCCCTGCCCGAAATGATGACAACAGCGCAGCTTTTGTCTGTCTCGGGCTGAGAATACAGATCAGGCTTTGTTGTCTCCCAGGTGAACCTCAGGGAAGATTTCTGCGTTGTGCTGTCCTGCATATGCCCGGGCCACTCCTGGGGAGAGACGATCTTTTTGACCGTATGGTAGTCGAGTATCGGTATCGCAGCAAACGTGCTTCCGGACGAGCTTTCCTGCGGCAGGGCATAGACCTCAACAGAATCGCAGTTCAGGGTGTTGAGATACTGCCCTGCATGTTTCAGGTTTGCCATGCCTGTAGTATTCAGGAATGGCAGATATGCGCTGTATACGAGCACCAGCGACGAGGCTGCAATGCACAAGGAAATGAATTGTTTGACAGACCAGTCTTTGATCAGTTGCAGACCATATGCTGCCATGAGAGCAAAGAGCGGGAAGAGCGGAATGATATACCGTATTCTCTTGATCTGGAGGATGAGCACCAGAACAGCGAACCATGCCGGAATAAGGAAACGTATGTCCTTATTCCGGACCGCCCGGTATATTCCGCAAAGTGCGAGGATGGTCACGAACGGATGTGTCTGGAACAGGAATGTCGAAAGAAAGCCTTCCTGCCAGCGGCTGAGGCCTGACCACTGGTACGTCCTGAGGATCATGATCTGGTCCCGGAAAAGATCATAGCGGACAAAGATGACACCCCCTGCAAGAAGACCTGCAATGAGAAGAACAGAACATGTTCTGCTGAAT
>JACRHC010000131.1 GCA_016217675.1 Nitrospirota bacterium | reverse complement strand
TCCAAGCGGTGCTCCCAGAAGATTGCCGATAATGGTCACTGACGAAAACCATGAAAGCATCTCGCCTTTGTTTTTGCCTGCTATATCTGCGACAACTGCCATGGCTACGGGGCCATAGATAGCGGTTGCAAGGCCGTGTATAAACCTGATGATGACCAGCAGGCTGTAATCTTTCACCAGAAGATAGGTGAAGGGCATCACAGCAAAGAAGACCAGGCCGATTAACATGGTGCGCTTCCTGCCAATTACATCGGACAGTGCCCCTGCCGGAAGCTTGAAAAATATCCCGGTAACGGTCGATATGCCGACTGCAAAGCCGATCGCTTCAGGCCCAGCGCCTAAATAGAGCGCGAAGAGGGGGAGCACCGGGCTCCTTGCAAGGGCATAGGAGAGCTTGGCAAAGAAGCCGACAGAGCATAGTGCGGTGAAGGGCGAGAGTATATTTGTCATAAAATTTACACCTTTCTAAATTTTCCTCTGGATTACCACCCCGGCCTTTGGCCACCCCTCCTAAAATAGGCGGGGAGCTTTGTGGGGCATCTCGTTAACGCCCCCGCTGCCTAAGGCGCCTACAGTTGGCTTCAGCGCCCCCTCTTAAGATAAGAGGGGGGAGGGGGAGTTATGATTTCGGGAGTGGTGATTTGTTAATGTTTCGCTGCTGTCTGCCGGTCGTAATAGATGCTCTTGCCGGTTATGCTGACCGGGATACCCATAACCACTTCACCTTTGATCAGGCCGAGTGAACGTGCCGCCGCTCCAACTCTCTGCTGAACGCGGTTGTCCACATTCAATATGCTCGCGGTCTTTGCTGCTGACGAGAGGGCAACGCCGATGTCGATCATCCTCATCACGCAGTGCGGACCGGTGTAGCCCATCTCCTTGTTCTTCATCTGCTTGTTCTTTGCAAATTCACCGCAGGTCGGATATCCGCACGCTCCGCAGTCATATCCGGCTGTGACCGGTTTTGCCAAGCCCACCAGGAGAAGTGCCTGTGAATTTTCGATGTTCGAGGCGTCCCTCAGCCAGAAGGCCTCGTTTGTGCTCTTCGGTGCGTACGCCTTCATCGACTCTGCGATCGCCTTCAGGTCTTCATCCTTTGTGATCACCACGATCTCAAGAAAATCCTTGCCCCCTGCCTTGGGCGCTGTCCGTGCTGATGCTGCCATAAGTTTTACTGCCATCTCAGTCACTTCTTTCATGATAAGCCTCCTGCATGTATTTTCGTTATACGAACATCTTCCAGAAAAATCCGGTCACGGCTGATCCGATAATCACCGGAACCATTCCCCATTTAAACGTTGTCATGCCCATGAAGATTATGAGAGAAGCGGCAAGTGCGTACCAGTCAAAGCCGCCTGCTTCCGGCAGCAGCGTGTGGTGAGAAAAGTTCACTGCCAGATTAAGAACAACGCCTACGACTGCTGCGGTGATAGCTGTCAGGGCCGATGATAGTTTCGCATTTCTTCTGAGCGTCTCGATATAGGGCGCGCCTATGAATATCCAGAGCATGGAAGGCACAAACGTTACCCATGTGGCCAACAGTCCTCCGATAGCTCCTGCTATTACAGGGGGGAGCCCCGGTGCATGAAGGTACGCAGCAACATAAGCCACGAACTGGTTCACCATGATGAGCGGGCCAGGAGTGGTCTCGGCAAGCGCAAGGCCGTCCATCATCTGCTCAGGCAGAAGCCAGCCATAATGGTTCACCGCCTGCTGGCTGATGTAACCGAGCACGGCATATGCGCCACCAAAGGTTACGAGAGCCGCCTTGCTGAACAGGATGCCGATATTGACAAAGATCGAGTCCCATCCCAGCCACATGCCAAGAAGAATTGCCGGAGAAGACCAGAGAATAATTCCGAATGCCGCAATCCTGACAGTTCGGCTCCATCCTCCTGATATGGTATATTGGGCTGTTTCGGCTGCAGTCGGGTTATCTGCTTTTGCTTTGCCGGATAAGCGATGATCGAGCAGATAACCGATTATGCCTGCAGTGAAGACAAGGAGCGGAAAGGGGACGTTGAGAAAATAGATCGCCAGAAACGATGAAGCGGCCAGTACAACAAGTCCCCTGGTTTTCAGAGACTTCTTGCCTATCCTGATCACAGCCTCGGCCACAATAGCCACCACAGCCGGCTTAAGGCCGTAGAGCATTGCTGCTACCGATGGAATAGTGCCATAGGCAATATAAATCCAGCTCAGGCCCCAGAGAATAAAGACCGAGGGCAGCACAAAGAGGATTCCTGCTGCGAGGGCTCCACGGGTGCGGTTGAGAGTCCATCCTATGTATGTTGCCAACTGCTGTGCTTCCGGGCCTGGCAGCAGCATACAGAAGTTTAGAGCGTGGAGGAACTGGTCTTCAGGCATCCATTTTTTCTTTTCGACAACCTCCTTATGCATCATCGCAATCTGACCTGTGGGACCGCCGAAACTGATGAAGCCGAGCTTGAGCCAATACCGGAATGCCTCCCTGAATGTTGGTTTTGGAGACAAGATCATGCTCCCTTCATATCAGGATTTCGATGCATACAGCATCTCAAATACGTTGACACCCTTTTCAAGGGCATCACGGTCATTTTTTGCGGTCTTTCGTATACCCTCAAGGATATCTTCCAGTCCGCGGGCTTCAGCTGCACCGAACTTGTCGTCCTTCATGTCAAGATCGTGGATGATCTCCGCCATCTTTTTGAGGGGCTTGTCCCTGAGACCAAAGGATTTCATGATCGTCTCAAAGGTGCACATATCACCACTGTGCGTGAATTCTCCTCCACGGATATCAAAGGTTACAAAGCCCTTGTCTATCGCATTTATATCTTTTTCATCAATAAAATCAAAGGCAGCATTTCTGTCAATGAACCTGCTGATGAGCCAGGCTGACGCCATTCTGTCAATGAACGGTTTTTTTCTCGTTACCCAAGTCCTGTTTTGATAGTCAGCAGACGATTTTGATGTCATCACTGCAGGCCGCTCCTGCTTTGTTCCTTGCCCTGACACGCTCTTAAGATCAGCATGGGTCCGCCTTATCTTCTCGTCTAACGCCGTCCCTTCCTTTGACGAAAAGAAATCGATTCTTCTGATAGCTTCAAACTCTTTTTGGAGCTTTGCAAGCTGATCTGATATTCCTTTCACGTTCTGCGGCTTTGCACCTTTCTGTATGCTGCTCAGCCTTCGGCCAAGATCGTCAAAGGACTTCTGCAGGATCTTGTACTCGCTCGCCCTTTGCTGGTCGAATAAGGCGACAATTTCCGCATCCTGCATGGTATCGATCTTCAAGATGCTTACGACTGCTGCATCTCCTTTCATGCCGACGATCTCAGAGACGAGCCACTGAAGGAACTCATGGTGCTCTTCATTGAAGGGAAGGATGTACACAGCCCCCTTCAGCTGGACAGCCCCGGCCTTGGCCAGCTTTCTCCATATCCTCATTCTGCTGCTTACCGGCTTTGAAGGGACGCTGTAGAAGAAGAGGAGCCAGCGCGGGCTTTTTTGTTTATGCTTTTGTGTCACAGGTATTATCCCGCCTCCTTCTTTGTTGCAGTAACATCTGATACAAATGTAACATATGTTACAAAACTATTCAAGATGAAAAAACCTCAGGGATGTACCATTCAGTTTTAAGGGGTACCGGGAAATGAACCAAAACCTCTCTTTGCTGAAGGGTTACTCAGGGACCTGAACAGAACAGCTGTGGCGACCCCCTTGAGGCGAAGGTTGGTTGGTGAAGAGGTCAAAAAAAGGGGCCCTGCAATGCAGGGCCCGAGGGTAATGGAGGGGTCCGAGGTGATCTCGTGCTTATACATTAAGCATTTTCTTTGAAATTGCGATGAATATTCAATTAACTTCTTTTCATATTGGATCTCAGCTCAGATGCACGGGCGGCAGGTTTATTATCCCCTGAAGGGTGTTCAGGCAGACAAGGGAAACAGATCTTTATCTCACAAGGTGGTCTTTTTCCCAGGTAATCGCCTGCTCATAGGCGGCGAACTGTTTTTCTCTCAGACGGAATTCCCTGAAATGTACCGAGCGTCGTCCGTTCGTGACCACTGTGCCGAGTACCGCATGGAGCATTTCATGGTAGATGATGAACTCAAGGAAGAACTTCGGCACGGATTTTCTGTCGAGCAGAGGGTTTATCCTGATGGTGCTGGAATCCCGGCAGTAGCTTCCCAGGGTGACGCGCCGTGTTCTTCTGCCTGACACCTTCCTGCCCCAGGTTATGGAGGCAGTGACCCCGCCGTCAAAGTACTCGGCATTGACGTTATTGAACAGAGTCTCAAGACAGTGGCAGACCCCCTCTGTCCTGAGCTGCGTCCTCCTTGCTGCCCGCGATGTTACGGAACTGCAGTTCCGGCGAATGAAGGCCTGAAGGACAGGACGGGCCGACTTTCTGTTTTTGATGAAGTCAGCAACTGCCTGAATAACGGATTCTTCTGCCTCAAGAAATACGCGGTGGATGCGGAGGCTCAGGATTTCCCTGTCCCTTTTTATCGAGAGCATGCTCGTCCGGTTGTCCGTAAGAATAAGTCCGATATCCTTGCCCAACAGTTTTTTCAGGGACGATTTCAGATAATTTTGATCACGGAGAAAGGGGAGGCACAGTTGGGAAGGATGAATTGCATCACTCATCTGCAGCTTTTTTTGAGGCAGGCTCCATGCTGATCTTTTCCCAGCGGTACCAGAAGGTCTTGTAACTCATACCGAGGAGCTTTGCGGCCTTGGCAACAACGTTGTTCGATTTTGCCATTGCCTTCTTCAGAAGGTTCCTCTCAAGCTCTTCGAGGTTTATTCCCTCATCACCGAGTTCAAAATCCATTACTCCCTGGGGCTGGGAATATCCGAGTTCGCTTTTTATGTCCTTCAGGCTGACCGCATCATGATCGCACAGAATGACGGCGCGTTCGATGACAGATTCCAGTTGCCGGATATTGCCCGGCCAGGAATATTCGATGAGTGCCCTGAGTGACGGCTGATCAAGACCTTTTACCCTCTTGCCGAACTCGTGGTTATATTTTGTCCTGAAGAAGGTCACCAGTTCAGGTATGTCTTCCTTCCGCTCCCGCAGAGGCGGAAGCTGGATTGTAACAACCTTGAGCCGGTAGTACAGGTCCTCCCTGAACCCGCCTTTCGAGAGCTCCTTTACAAGGTCCTTGTTCGTCGCGGTGATTATCCTGACGTCGATCCTGATAGGGTCCTTTCCGCCGAGCCTTCTGATCTCCCTGTCCTGAAGGACCCGGAGAAGCTTTGACTGCATCATGAGCGGCATGTCGCCGATTTCATCCAGGAAGAGTGTGCCCCCGTTAGCAGCTTCAAAAAGGCCGATCTTGCGGGCTGAGGCGCCGGTGAATGCCCCCGGCTCATACCCGAACAACTCGCTTTCAAAAAGATTCTCAGGGATGGCAGCGCAGTTCAGCGCAATAAAGGGTTTTGTGCTGCGCGGGCTGTTATAGTGGATAGCCCGTGCAATAAGCTCTTTCCCTGTGCCGCTCTCCCCGATGATAAGCACGGTAGCTGGGCTGCCTGAAACCTTCTTCATGATCTCGATTGCTTCCTGCATTTTTGACGATTTGCCGACAATACCTTCCATCCTGAATCTGTCATACAGTTCTTTTTTGAGCTGCAGGTTTTCTTTGAGGAGTTCAGCATGCTCAGTTGCCCGCCTGACAGTAATAATGAGGTTGTCTTTTTCGAGCGGCTTCTGGAGATAGTCAAAGGCGCCCTTTTTCATCGCATCGACTGCTGAACCGACCGTGCCGTGTGCTGTCATAACAATGAATATCAGGGAAGCGTTCTCGGCCCGTGCAGTCACGAGAAGCTCTATACCTCCCATGCCTTCCATCTTGAGGTCAGTCAGGATCACGTCAGGATGGAATTTGCCTATGGTTTTGAGCGCTTCCTCTCCTGATGCTGCAGTATGGGTCTCGTATCCCTCATCATCAAGGATCGTCTTCAGGATGTCCCGCTGCAGGGGTTCGTCGTCAACAACGAGTATTACCGCCATGTTACGCCTCTCTTTCCAGCGGCAGGGCAATGGTAAACGTGGTGCCTTTGCCTTCCATGCTTTTTATCTCCACGTTACCCTTGTGTTCTTCGATGACCCTTTTTGTCAGGGCAAGTCCGAGCCCGAGCCCCGTGGTCTTTGTTGTAAAAAAGGGGTCAAAGACCCGTGAGATACGGTCCTCAGGGATCCCGATACCGGTATCCTGAATTATGAAAAGGAAGTTGTTGTCCTGTTGCTTTGTCGTAACCGTAAGTATGCCCCCCACAGGCATTGCCTGAAAGGCGTTGAGGATGATGTTGTACAGACAGGTTTTGATGAACTCCGGATCAACGAAAAGTTCAGGCAGTGATTCGAAGGACTTCCGGATCTCGATATCCTCCATCTGCGCTTTCGCCGTCACAAGGTCGATCACTTCATCAATAAGTCTGCCCATGTTGGTCATCTGGCGGTTCAGTTCAAGGGGTCTTCCGTATTCGAGAAAACTCTCGGCAAACCTGCTTACCCGCTGGATCTCATTCTTGATGTTTATGATCATGGAGTCAAACTTCTCTTGCGTGGAGGAATCCCCAGGCTTGTATTTTTCCCTGATCAGGTCTATCGAAAGACTGATGAAATTGAGCGGGTTCTTAATTTCATGAGCAATACTCGTTGCGAACTGGCCGATGCCTGCAAGATGCTCGGCCTTTCTCAGTTTCTCCTCGAGGTCACGCTGCTCCCTGAGGCGCTCGACCATAAAATTAAAGCTCTGCGCCAGTTTCCCGATCTCGTCTTTCCGGTCAGCGTTCAGCTCATGATTCAGATTGCCGGCTGCAACGCTCTGCGCCACTCTTACAACCTCCTCGATCGGCTTGGTGTAGCTTTTGGCGAGATATACCGTCAGCAGCATGCCTATGCCGAATACAAAAATGACGGCGAAGAGTCTGGCAAAAAGACGCTTGCGTGAAAACGTAGAAAAATCGTCAGTATTGATCGTCAGATGGATATAGCCAAAATGCTTATCGCCCGCAACAACAGGGATTATTACATTATATGCGTGGCCTTCGCCGGCTACTGTTTCGCCCAACTCTGCCTTGACTATCAGTTCCTTTCTTTTGGCAGAAACGTCTTTCCCGATCTTTATCGGGTTTGTGCTTGATATGATCCTGTCCGAACTGTTATTAATAATCGAAATCTCTTTAACGCCCCTTGTATTCAACTTTTTCAAGTAGTCCTGAAGGCGTTTTTCATCAGTTGCTCCAGTGCTGGTCACTTCCTCTACGCCTACCTGAATGGCCTTGGAGAGTTCCACCGTCTGGTTCTCGAATTCACGGTACATTGCCTTTTCTGTCTGAAGATAGAGCAGGAAATAGACAGTGATAAGGCCGAGACTGAGCAGGAGCATCATGGCGACCAGTTTCTGGTTCAGCGAAAGCCTGAGGAAATAGTCCCGGATGTTGTTTCTGATAAGGCGCATACTGTTTATTGTTAAGGAATCATCTCTGGTCTGTCAATCAGGCGAGGCATTCAGATGAAAACCGCTCCCTGGGACATTGGTCCCGGGGAGCGGTTCAGACAACAGACATCAGGATTAGTAGCCTCCTGTTGCCTTCTTTGCAGGAGCAGCGGGCTTCTTCTCCTCAGCCTTCGGAGCTGCAGCAGGTGCAGGAGCAGCAGGCTTCTTTTCCTCTGCCTTTGCAGGAGCCTTCTTCTCTTCCTTCGCAGCAGCAGCCTTGATATCAATCTTGTTTGCGGTGTTCTTGTCAGCCTCAGTATACTCTACTGCGACCTTGTCACCAGCCTTGATATCAGCGAGGGCCTTCATGTCCTTGCCGGCCATGATCTTTGTCTTGTCATTGACGGTCAGGGCAACGTCACCCTTCTTCGGGCCCTTCACGGTGAGGGTGTTGGCCTTTGCATCGATGGCAATAACCTCGCCGGTTACGGAAGCCTTCTTTGCCTTCGTTGCGTCCTTCTTCTCCTCAGCCTTCGGGGCCTCCTTCTTTTCAGCAGGGGCTGCCTTCTTGTCTGCGGGAGCTGCTGCCTTCGGAGCCTCTGCAGCGAAAGCTGCGGTGACTGCGAATGCAAACATGAGAGCGATGATAAGTGCTAAAACTTTCTTCATAATACTTCACCTCCTTTCATCAGGGAATATGTATATGCCTTTCGGCAACCTGAGCATACTCTCTATAGTTTGAAATATAGGCAACCCATATATTTCAATTTCCGTACCATAGGGAAAATACAATAAAAACAGCATGTTCTGCAAGCAAAAAAATGCCTTTTTCAGGAAGTTATTTCTTTTTCAGGAAGACGGCTTTGCTGGAAGCAGGCCAAGCTCTTCTGCATACCTTCGGAAAAGGTCAAATCCCTTCTTGTGAGCTTCGCCGAAATTATAGGAAATGCCCCTCCAGTAAGAGACCAGCCCTTCCACGGAGAGCATGTCACGGAGAGGGGAATCCTCTGCTATCCGCCTCAGGTCAGCAAGGGCATGCTCCCTGGCCCTGTCAAGGTCCTGTGTAAAATTACGTATCAGATCCCCTTTGTTCGTCCAGCTCTGCTTTCTGACCAGCCAGAGAGCGTACGTGAAGGGGAGGCCTGTATGCTCCTTCCAGAGCTGTCCGAGATCGTAGATATGCAGGTCTGTCCGGAGTGATGCCTGTAAAAGGGCATCGTCGCCTATCAGGAGATATGCCGGATGGGGTCCGATCGCCTGCACGAACGGTTCCGCAGTCTGCGCATAGGTGCAGGAAAGACCATAAAATTTTCTGCAGATGATCTGGAGCAGGGCGATGGATGTATCTGACTGTGAGGTCATGAGGATCTCTTTTCCGTCAAGCTCTTCGATCGGTTTTTTGCTGAAGAGCAGGACGCTTCCAACCGGTCCGTCTGAATCGATCGCATGGTTCTCTATGAAGGTGTACAGACCGGGATTTTTCAGGTATTCAATGGACGATGACCAGCTTGCATCGATCGAGCCTTCTCTCAGCATGTTATTGAGGGCCGAGGGTACGCCCTCGATGAACTCGTACGACGAACAGTCCGCCTCTTTCTCGAGCATATAAAAGATAGGCCAGACATTGGCGTAGGAGATCTTGCCGATTCGGAGTTTCATTATCCCTTTAGTTATGTGCATAAAATCCGCCCCTTTCCAAGGGGAGGCCTGGAGGGGTATTGATAAAATTACCAAAACTCTCCAACCTCCTGCTAAAAGCACCTACTTCTGGTCCTTGGTAAGGAGGGGACTCAATCCGTAACTGACTGCTGTTTTCCATTATCCCTTTACCACTCCGAGCGGCCGCAGCCTTGCGACCTTTGTTGATATGCCTGCCTTATGCACTACATCCACAACATTTGAAATATCCTTATATGCCTCAGACATCTCCTCAGCAAGCGTCTCCCTGCCTGCTGACCGCACGATGATGCCTCTGTCTTCCATTTCCCGCCAGATCGCACGGCCCTTTGCACGGCGTATTGCCTGGTGCCTGGACATGACTCTGCCTGCACCGTGGCAGGTCGAACCGAAGGTCTCCTGCATTGCCTTTTCGGTGCCAAGCAGGACATAGGATGCCCTTCCCATGTCACCAGGGATCAGCACAGGCTGGCCCAGATGCTTATACGCATCAGGCAGTTCAGGATGTCCAGGCGGAAATGCCCGCGTAGCGCCCTTTCGATGCACCACGAGTTTTTTCTTTTTGCCGTTAACCGTATGCTCTTCGATCTTTGCGATGTTGTGGGCAACATCATAAATAAGCTGCATGCCGAGTTCTCTGGGAGAAGCGCCCAGGGCCTTCATAAAGGCCTCACGCGTCCAGTGCATGATGCACTGTCTGTTTGCCCAGGCATAGTTTGCAGCCGCCCGCATGGCCCCAAGATAGTCCTGGGCCTCAGGGCTCGAAATCGGTGCGCAGGCAAGCTCTTTGTCATAGAGCGGAATCTGATATTTTTTTGCTGCACGCTCCATCACCTCAAGAAAGTCAGTGCAGACCTGGTGGCCGAAACCGCGTGAGCCGGTATGGATCATGACCGTCACCTGCCCCTCAAAAAGACCGAACCCATCAGCTGCCCGCTGGTCATAGATCCTGTCAATGTACTGTATCTCAAGAAAATGGTTGCCTGAGCCTAATGTACCCTGCTGCGCCTGTCCGCGCTCGTATGCCTTGCTGCTGATAAGAGAAGGATCAGCGCCTTCAATGCAGCCATGGGATTCGATGCGTTCAAGGTCAGATGCCTCGCCATATCCGCTCTCGACAGCCCAGCGCGCGCCTTTGATCAGCACCTTCTTCTCGTCATCAAGGCTGAGGCGTATCTTGCCCTTTGAGCCTACACCTGATGGGATCTCCCTGTACAGGACCTCGACGAGGTCCCTGATCCCCGGGAGCAGGTCCTGTTTTATCAGGTTGCTCCTGAGGAGGCGGACGCCTCAGTTTATGTCGTACCCGACTCCTCCGGGTGAGATGATCCCATCCTGAAGGTCAAAGGCTGCAACGCCGCCGATCGGGAACCCATACCCATTGTGGATGTCAGGCATGGCAAGGGATGCCTTGACTATGCCCGGAAGCGTGGCAACATTCGCCACCTGCTCGATGGCTGATGTCTCCAGATCTTTTTCAAGAGTCGTATCAACAAAGATGATGCCCGGGACGTGCATGCCGTCTTTGTATGAGACCGGCACATCGAGCCTTGTGTCGTCAATCCGCTTCAGTTTTTGAATGGACATGAATTCTCCTTTCGTGAAATTCTGGTTTATTATTAAGTATATCGCAAAAGGGGGATAATCAGACGTGTAACTTGGTGCAATTACCCTCTGTCGGTCCTAATCGGCCCTAAAACTCAACCCGCATTAATCTCCCTGCTGGAGTGCGGCAATAAAATGCTCCACGATCGCGGGATCGAACTGAGCGCCTGCATGTTTTATCAGTTCATCCCTGGCCACCTGAATAGGCAGCGGATCCCGGTATGGTCTTTTTGACATCATGGCGTCCCATGCGTCAGCAATACCTATGATACGCGCCTTCAACGGGATCTCCCTGCCCTTGAGCCCGAGCGGGTACCCCGACCCGTCATACTTTTCATGGTGATGCCGTATCGCCGGCAGGACCGGTTTCAGGAAATGGATAGGCTCGAGAATCTGTACGCCGCGCTCAGGGTGGGAGCTGATCTCTTTTCTCTCGTCCGGATCGAGGCAGCCGTTCTTTCTGAGAAGCTCCCTGCCGATGCCGATCTTTCCTACATCGTGCAACGCTGCCGCAAACCTGAGGTGTTCTTTTTCCTGAGTGCTAAGACCCATGGCCTCTGCCACCTTCATGCTGAGGGCAGCCACCCGCTCACTATGTCCGCCTGTATAGGGGTCTTTTGCCTCTATGGCATTTGCGAGTGCTGTGACCGTCTGAAGATAGGATGTCTCTACATCGTCGAAAAGCCTGCTGTTGACAATGCCGGATGATATTATGTCCGCAAGGAACTGGAAGAACTCTATCTCATCTTCGCGGTAGTGGTGTGCCTTATCGGATGCCAGGTACAGTATCCCGGTTATCTGGTCCTTGACTTTCAGAGGCATGGCTATCTCGGTTATCGTCTCTATGGGAACATCGAAGGGATTTTCCTTTGAATAATTGACGAGGGTCCGGCCCATGAGGAGTGCCTTATGGAGATTGCTGCCGTCGATCTTCAGCCGCTCTCCGAGGTGGCCGCTTCTGAAGCCCGAAACCATCTTCGGTATCAGCACAACGCTCGAAAAGAAGGCGCAGCTGCTGCAGGCATCGAACTTTTCGGTCTGACTCAGCGGCACGAGATGCGAGTGGCACTGCTTGTGGTCCCAGCATGCAGTTGCAGACAGGCCGTGGGGGCATGAAGATGATCCGCCATGGCACATGGTGCCCGAGAGCGACCAACAGTTCAGCCCGGACCCATAGGCCGGGCAGTTATGAGCGCTGCAATCGAAATACTTGTAGCAGCGCGCATCGGGATCCTCCTCGATAAGGAGTACAACGCCGACTTTGAGATTCGTGATATCCAGGATGATGCTGAGGCTCAGGGAAAGAGTCTGTTCGAGCTGCAGGGTGGAGGTGGTCAGCCGGGAGGCATTCAGCAGGGTGCTCAGCTTTGTATTGCTTTTTGTGAGCTCATGATTAAGCGCCTCAGTCTCAAGAATATGCCTTGCCGTGTCTTCCTCGTGCTTCTTCAAAGCGACACTCATGCGGTTGAACGCGTCGGTCAACTGCATAAGTTCATCCCCGCAGTGCTCCCTGTAGACCCGGCATGTCCGGCAATCGCCGTGCTTCAGGGCAAACTGGCCTGACGGGCTGTTCTGACAGAGGGTACCGGTCGTCAGCCAGCATGGTATTGCGTTATTTTCATACGAAGGACAGTCTTTCTGCACACAGTCGTGCATTTTTTGGCAGTCGATGCGTCTCGGTCTGTGAAAGACAAAATCCCCTCTGGATATACGGTCAGCAGCTGCAGTAAGCCCCCGTATGGGTGAAAGGAGCATCTTTCTGCTCAGGACGACCAACCCACCCGACAGTGTCAGTGCCGCCAGAAGGCCGAACCACGTCATCCTCCTGGCAAGGTCTGCGATATTTAGGGCAATATCGCCCTCGGAAACTGCCACCACCACGACCCCCCGCACCGCTGCATCGTCCTTGTGGCAATTGCGGCAGGCCGCCTCGTTCATCAACGGCGTCAGAAAATAGCGCGATCCCCCAGAAGCATAGGTGAGTTCAGAGCCCCCTGCAAGCTTTTCAAGTTCCTCTTTTTTTACGGGCAACGGACTGGCTGCCATGCCGAAGGCGCTGCTTCCGTCGGTTCTCAATACGGACAACGCACGCACCGGATCTACGTCCTTCAGCGTGGCGATCAGCTGCTGCGTTTCCTCCGGACGACCCTTGAGCATATTGTCCCGGATGGTCCTGTGAATAGCGGTTGTCACGATCTTTGCGTTTCTGTGATGGTCTTCTTCCAGATGTGCGGTCTCGCGTCTCATGATAAGCAGGCCAAGGACTGATATGACCATGACCACCGCTGCGATCACCACAGAGATGAACTTCGCCTCGATACCGAGCCTGTTCAGCATACGCTCCCCGGCAGAGTAGATACATGCCGAAACAGGTTGCTGCAGAGCGTCTCCATACCGCCACACAGAGCGTACTGCGAGAGCACGGATAGAGACAGTGAATTTAATAGGTAAGAGGCTGCCAAGACGTGAAATATTCCTGCCTGAGTGTGATAGGGGAGTTGCACCAAATCAGACGATCATTTATGTGTAAGTGTGACATACGAGATAATATTAGTCCTGATTAGTTTTTAATGTCAAGCAAAGCAGAGCGGTAAGACAAAAATACAAGTGCAGTTGTCGGCGATATTCAGGAATGACCGGCAGATAATGGCATGCTATATGTCAGGACAGGACGGTGCAACACAACATATCCGAAGTAATAATAAAGAATAACCGTCTTTCCTGACGCCTGTATTCTCTGTTTAAATGTCAAAAATAATTTCTGCCTGATAGAGCCCATCTATTTTTTCAATAAGCAGTTTGTGATACGTTGCGGCCTTGATCAATAATTTCCCTTTGTGCCGGTCAGGGTCGAATTCTTCGCCGGTAAGCTTTGCCTCAAGACGGTATGCCCGTCTGAACTCCGGCTCTCCCGTTGGCAGGTCTGTCAACTTGTCAGAAGGCAATTTCTTTATGCTGACACTTTTTCCCACAAAACCATACGTGTCGAAATGGAATATCAGTTCGTTCAGAAAAGAGACAAGGAGCCCTTCCCGTGAGCTGCCTTGTACAGAAATTTCGAGTGGCTTCTTTTCCTGAATATCCGCAATATCAGTAATGAGGTTGTACATCCCGATGCCCGCATTGACGAAGAGCTCAGGCAGGTCATGACCAAAGGCCCTGATGCCAGCATCGCCGGATATGTCGAGGATTTCGAATTGTTTCATGCCCACAGCTTTTCAGCGTGCAGGCGCGGAAGCTTGCCAACGCATATCAGTCAAAAAGCGCTTTGACGAACTCAGCCGGCTCAAAGTCCTGAAGGTCCTCGACCTTTTCACCCACACCGATCAGCTTGACGGGGATATTCAGCTCTTTCTTTATCGCAAAGACAATGCCGCCCTTTGCAGTGCCGTCAAGCTTGGTCAGTGCAATGGCTGTCACACCGACCGCTTCGTTAAAGATCTGGGCCTGTTTGAGTGCGTTCTGGCCGTTTGTTGCGTCAACCACCAGCATCACTTCATGCGGTGAACCCGGCATTGCCTTGTCACAGACGCGCCGCACCTTCTTAAGCTCTTCCATGAGCGGGCTCTTGGTATGCAGACGGCCTGCTGTGTCGATGATCACGATATCAGTGCCCCGTGCCCTGGCAGCCTCAATGGCATCAAAGGCAACTGCTGAAGGGTCTGAACCGCTCTGGTGCCTGACCACCTGGGCGTCAGTCCTCTTCCCCCAGATCTCAAGCTGCTCGATCGCTGCTGCCCTGAACGTGTCGCCGGCAGCAAGCAGCACAGAATACCCCTGGTCTCTGAACCTGCTGGCGAGCTTGCCGATCGTTGTGGTCTTGCCTGCTCCATTGACACCCACGGTGAGGATCACAAACGGTTTTTCTCCGAAGGCAACCAGCTTCTGGCCAGAGCCCAGGAGGGAGGAAAGCTCTTTTTTCAGAAAGTCCCTTACCGTGCCTGATTCGCCTAATTCTCCTTTTCTTACCTTTTCTCTGAGATGCTCAACGATCTCGGAAGCGCTGGCAGCGCCGATGTCAGCAAGGATGAGGGCCTCTTCTAATTCCTCAAGGGTTTCGCTGTCTATGGCCTTTCCCTTGAAGATCGATTCAACCTTTTCGACAAAACCCTGCTTGGTCTTGGTCAGTCCCTGCTTAAGACGATCAAATAATCCCATTGTTCACCCCTGTGTATAGCGATAATGAAATGTGGTTAAAGGCAATTATTCAGCAAAGGATGAACTACACCCCTCCTTACCAAGGACCAGACGCAGGTGCTTTAAGCAGGGGAAAGGGGAGGTTTTGTAATTCCATCAATACCCCACCCCGCCTCCCCTTGCAAAGGAGAGGTGCCAGTTACCTGCAACGAAATAATTGCTCGTTTAGGATACCAACTTACGGGAGTTCTTTACAAACCCTGAAAGGGTTGCAGGTATAATACCCTCATGCAGAATTATTACCAGTTCATGATTCCGAGGCTGAACGGGGATGAGATCAAAGGAAATTTCTCCCGGTATCGTTCACTGGTGAGGAAGGGAATTGCAGGCTTTATTATCTTCGGCGGCGAACTTGAGACCGTCAGGAACTTTGTCGGAAAACTGCAGGAAGAGGCAGAACTTCCGCTCATCATCTCCTCTGACCTCGAACGCGGACTGGGACAGCAGCTGAAAGGCGGCACGCTCTTTCCGCCAGCCATGGCGCTTGGGGCGGCGTACAAGAAAGGGGCAAGGGGCGAGAGGCGAGAGGCGATGTTAAGGCTGATACAGCAATCGTTCAGAGCAGTGGCGGAGGAAGCAAAATATGCCGGAATCAACACGATCTTTGCGCCGGTACTCGATATCAACACCAACCCGAAAAACCCGATCATCGCAGCAAGGGCCTTTGGCGAAGATCCTGCGACGGTCTCCCTCCTGGGCATTGAGATGATCAAGACTCTCCAGAGGAATGGCATTGCCGCCTGCGCCAAGCATTTCCCCGGTCATGGCGACACCTCGGTCGATTCCCATATAAAGCTTCCGGTTCTGCAGCAGGATATGAAGAGACTGAGAAGATATGAACTTAAGCCTTTTGCAGAGGCAATAGCGGCAAGGGTCAGGATGATCATGCTGGGACATCTGAGCGTGCCTGCGCTTGATGCGTCAGGGACCCCGGTCTCCTTTTCAAAAAAGGCGGTGCAGTTCCTTCGGGAGGAGATGGGCTATGACGGCCTGCTTATTACTGATGCGCTTAATATGGGTGGGATCGGCAACTTTTCCGAGGAAGAGGCCTCAGTCCGGGCATTGGCGGCAGGGGTCGATATCCTGCTCCATCCCTCGGATGCGGATAAGGCTGCAGCGTATCTTGAGAAAATGAATGCATGGTCTGATCCAGTGAGGCTGCTCAAATTCAGAAAAAGGTTAAGACCGTTACCCGGTGGTGATAAACCGCATTTTGAATCCCATGCCGCCTTATCACAACAGCTTACCGATGATGCGCTTACTGCTTCAGGCAGGATAAGTCTCAGGGGCGCCCCCCTGCTCGTAATTCTTAACGAAGATGAAGGTGACAGGGGAAGGGCTTTTGGCCAAATCATGAAAAAGCATTTTCCGGACATGAGAGTATTTGCACTTGGCCCGCGCGTCAGGGAGCAAGGTATTCGTAAACAGGAAGCCGAGTCCATGATTGTTGCCATATTTTCAGAGACAAAGGCATGGAAGGGCGGCGCTGGCAGCTGGCTATTCAACAATATTTCGTCTTTGAAAAATCAGGCTGATCTGTTTATCTCCTTTGGCAGCCCTTATCTTTTAGACGGAATCGGAAAGACGCCTTGTCTTTATGCTTACTGGGACTCTGAGCAGCCACAGAAGGCCATAGCCGGATTAATTACAGGAACCTATCGGCGCTGATCAGCTTCAGTGCCGCGTTCTTTCGCCGTAGCGATCGTTTATGGTATATTTGTAAGCAAAAATCCATGACCTGCCTGTTGCGGAGGGGTTCATTAATCTTAGCGCAGGGTGTGACCGGATAAGGAGCCGATGTCAAAACTTCATCTTATTCTCGCGTTTCATAATCATCAGCCGGTAGGGAATTTCGACCATGTGCTTGAGGACTGCTATGCAAAGTCCTATCTGCCGTTTCTCGAAACCCTGCTCGGTCATCCAAAGCTGAAGGTGGTGCTCCATTATTCCGGCCATCTTCTGTCGTGGATGCGCGAGCACCATCCTGAGGCAGTTGAGATCCTCCGCAACCTCATTAAAGAGCAGCGGGTGGAAATGCTTTCCGGAGGCTTCTATGAGCCGATCCTTTCGGTCCTGCCGGAAAAAGACCGGCCGCTCCAGGTAAGGGAGCTCTCTAAATATATCGCGAAGAATATCGGGTACACGCCTAAGGGCATGTGGCTTGCCGAGCGCGTATGGGAACCGCAGATGCCGAAGTTCATTGCAGAGGCAGGCATAGAGTATCTGCCGATTGACGATTACCACTTCAAGCTTACCGGGCTTGAGGATAAGGACCTTCTCGGGTACTACATCACCGAGGAAGACGGCAATATCGTGAGTGTTTTCCCTGGCAGTGAAAAGCTCCGGTACCTGATCCCGTTCAGGTCTGTTGAAGAGACCATCGCCTATTTCAGGGAGATATCTGCGCAAGGCAACAATCCGCTGCTCACTATGGCTGACGACGGCGAGAAGTTCGGCGTCTGGCCCAACACGTATAAGCACTGCTATGAGGACCGCTGGCTTGACCGGTTCTTTACCGCGCTTGAGGAGAACAGCGACTGGCTTGAGACCACGACCTTCAGCGCATACTGCGAGAGGTTCCAGCCGCTCGGAAGGGTCTATCTGCCGACTGCCTCATACCGGGAGATGGGGGAGTGGACACTGCCGCCGGAAGGGGCGATAGAATATGAACACCTCCTTGAGCTGCTTGAGAAGACCTCAGGCGACAGGGCAAAACAGCTTCTGCGGGGCGGCATCTGGCGGGCATTCTTTACGAAATATCCCGAATCAAACCACATCCACAAGCGGATGCGCATGATCAGTCAGAGAGTCCATGAGGCAAACAGCGCAGATGCGAAGAAGGGAAAAGAGGCGCTCACAGAGCTCTGGAAGGGCCAGTGTAACGATGCCTACTGGCATGGCATCTTCGGCGGTCTGTACCTGCCTCACTTAAGGTCTGCGCTGTACCGGCACCTTCTCAAGGCTGAGTCTCTGGCCTGCGAGATCCTCAGGGACCATAAACAGAACGAGCAGGGGGATTTTGACTGCGATGGGTTTAAAGATATCCTCATCGGCACGGACCAGGTGGTGCTTGCGGCAACAGAAAGGGGCGGGGCCCTGACCGAACTTTCGCTCAGGAAACAGTCGGTGAATATCCTCGACATCCTCACCAGGAGGCATGAGGCATACCATGCAAAGGTGGCCCATGCATCTGATGCAGGTGATGGCGGCACAAAGACCATCCATGATCAGCTGACCGTGAAAGAGGAGGGTCTGTCTGAATATCTTGTCTTTGACCGGCAGCAGCGGGTATCGCTTCTCGATCATTTTCTGCCTGCGGGGACCACCCTCGATGACATGGCAGGATCAAAATATGAAGAGCTTGGTGATTTTACCACCGGAATATATTCCCTGGCGCGGTCATATAAAAAGGGAGATATCAGCATTACGTTTTCCCGTGACGGCGTTGTCAGGCAGAACAGGGTTGATCTCAGGAAGAAGGTTGACCTTACGCATGCCTCGCGTATTCAGCTGGAATACAGGCTGCAGGGTGCCTTTGCCGGCCTTTTTGCCGTGGAGATGAACCTTTCGCTCTTGGGCTCACCCTTTGCGTTAATACGGGTTGGCGACAGGACGCTTCAGATGCGCTCAAAGGCCCGGCATGATCAGATCAGGGAGTTTGCCGTTGAGGACAAGTTCCTGAACCTGAGATTACAATTCCGCTTTGCTGAAGATATACTGCTCTGGCACTACCCTGTTGAGACGATCTCCCTTTCAGAGCAGGGAGTGGAACGGCTGTACCAGGGCACGGCGTTTCTTTTTGTGCTGCCGCTTGAGTGCCTTGAGAGAAAAAAAATAGCGTTTACGGTTGAGTATGGGGAGGAAACAACGTGATAAAAAGAGTCTTACTTGTTCTTGTATGTCTTATCGTGATGTCATCGCTCGTCTTTGGCGCTGACGATCCGCTGATGAGACTTACGAACGAAACACTGCAGTTCTTTAAACCGGTGAGCGGGAAGATCATCGGTGTTGAGGGCGCCACGATCACTGCTGAGATGAATGTGAAGGATGGGCTCAGTGCCGGCATGAGGCTCAACATTCTGAGGGAGGGTGAACCCTTCAGGCATCCGGTGACCCGTGAAATCCTGGGCAGGGTCGAATCAAAGGCAGGCAAGGCAGAGATCAGAACTGTTCAGGGTGATCAGGTGACCGGCACCATAATTGACGGGACCGCTCATGCTGGCGACAAACTGAGACTTTCAGAAACAAAAGTGAAGATGGTTTTTGTCCAGGACAAGACAGTAGATTGGTACCTCGGTGATAACCTGTACCGTAAACTCAAGGCAACGGGACGTGTCGAGATGGCTGATACGGCCCTTGATACGAGCGACAGCAATAAGGCTGTCGAAGAAGCAAAAAAACTGAATGCCGATATTGCTGTTATGCTTACGGCAAAGGAGACCGACAAAGGCACGCTGCTCAGGGAGCAGGCCTTCTGGGCAGCTGACGGCGTGAAGTTTTATGACGCTGAGGTCAAGGTCGATGTTGCCTTTACCAAGGATCTCAAGCTTGGCGGAGAATTTTTTGGCGGTCTGTCAGGCGAGGCGCTCTTTAAATACGATCTTCCTTTCGGAGCACGCATTGTTGTGACCGGAGACTTTGACGGTGACGGCAAGCAGGAGATCGGCCTGAGCACGGGAAAAGACGTGAGGACCTACCTGCCCGGTGTTGATCTTAAGCCCCTTTGGGAGGTGAAAGGCAGTGCCTCTGATGATCACCTCTGGATCGATACCCTTGACCTTAACCGAAACAACAGAGATGAGCTGATCATTACCTTTATGAGAAACGGAGAGGTCTTCTCGACCATTTATGAACTTTCCGAAGCCGAATTTACGAAGCTCTGGGAAGGCAAGTTTTTTGTGCGGAAATCCGGCGCCGGCCTGATCGGGCAGCAGTACTCGCAGCAAGACGGTTTTGAAGGTGATGTTTTTGCGGTCGTATGGGATGGCAGCACGTATAAGACAGGAGAGAAGATCAAGCTGCCGAAGGGGGTCAATATCTATGATTTCGTCAATCTTGAAGGCCCGGCAAATGAACGCTATATACTTGCCTATGACGAGAAGGGTTTCCTGAGCGTATTTGATGAAAAGGGGATCAGGATTTGGAAAAGCAGCACCGGTGTCGGGTCCTTTAACACGACCTTCAAGAAAACGTCTCCTGCTTCCTATGTTCAGGAAACTGAGTGGTCGATCAAGGACAGGCTCAGCGTGAGGAACAAAGAAGTTATGGTTATACAGAAAGTCCCTCTTGTTGATATGGCAAGAGGGCTGGGCAACAAAAAATCTTTGATCAAGACCTATTGGTGGTCCGGGTTCTCGATGGAAGAGAGCGTGCTGATCGACGATATCCCCGGAACGCTTTTTGACTATGCGCTGGCAGGGGATAAGATAATCGTTCTTTCGAGCCCGTTGCTTGGCGTTAAATTCGAAAATGTCCTGAAGGGTGAGAACCCGCTCGGCACGCTGCTGCATATTTACGCTGCAAGGGGGAGATAGACCTTGGACCCGTGCGGCAGAATGCCCAGGCATGTCGGCATAATCATGGACGGCAACGGCAGATGGGCTGAACTCAGGGGATTGCCCCGTATTGAGGGCCACAGAAGAGGCGCCGAGCGGTCGCGCGAGATCATTGATCTCTCCATTGAACTCGGCATCAAGTGTCTGACCCTCTATGCCTTTTCGACCGAGAACTGGCAGAGACCGAAGGAAGAGGTCTCCATGCTGATGAAGATATTAGAGTTCTATCTGAGAAACGAGTTCGAAGCCCTCATCAAAAAGGATGTTGTCTTCAGGGCCATTGGCGAAACCTGGCGCCTGCCTGAGAACATTCAGGATCTGATCAGGGAGACAGAGTATAAGACGAAAGGCAATAAGGGGCTGAACCTTGTTGCAGCACTCAGCTACAGCGGCAGAAGTGAGATTATCAGGGCGGTCAAAAAGTTGATGAACTCCTGTACGAGCCCGACAGAACTGACCGAAGAGGATTTTGACGCATACCTTGATACCGCGGGATTGCCGCAGCCTGATCTGATCGTCAGGACGAGCGGGGAACGCAGGCTGTCTAATTTCCTGCTCTGGCAGGCAGCCTATGCAGAGCTCTACTTTACCGACACGCTCTGGCCTGATTTTGACAGGGACGAATTCATGCTTGCGGTCCAGGACTTTCAGGGAAGAGAACGCCGCTTCGGCAAGATCTCCGGCGGGGCCAATGCATCTTAAGCGCCTCATCGTGGCCGCTGTTCTGGTGCCGTTGCTGTATCTCTATACCATGTATCTGTCTCCGCAGTATTATCTTCTTCTGATAACCGTTGTCTCTACGGTTGCGCTTGCAGAGTTTTATGCCATATCCGGCGTTGAAGGTTTTTTGAAGTATTCCGGTCTGTTCTGGGGCGCAGCGCTCCTCGTTGTGCAGTTCTTTGCAAGGGAACTGATGGCAGAAGCGCTCTTTATTGCGGTGCTTGCAATGCTGACCCTGCGGCTTTTTCTGAAGAGGGATGCGGCCGGTTCTGTCAGGGAAGCGACTGCCGCAATCTTCGGACTTCTCTATATACCGGGACTTCTTTCGTTCCAGCTGGATATAATCAAGGCCGGTGCACCGCTCCTGGTCATGCTCTACGCTGCTGTCTGGGGTTCTGACAGCATGGCGCTCTATGTCGGCAAGAGCATCGGCAGAAGGAAGCTCTATGTCGAGATGAGCCCGAACAAGACGGTCGAGGGAGCTGTCGGCTCGTTCATCGGCGGGTTGATCGGCGTCCTGCTCATTAAATTCACGGTCCTCAATGCCATGCCACTTTCCTCGGCAATTATTTTAGGGCTCGTTGTCAGCTTCGCTACCATCCTCGGCGACCTTGTTGAGTCCATGTTCAAACGTGACGCCGGCGTAAAGGATTCAAGTTCCATTGTCCCCGGACACGGCGGTTTCCTCGACAAGATCGACAGTGTCACCTTTGCCGGTCCTGCCTTCTACTGGGCCTGCCTTTTCCTGCATGTAATCAGATAATCCCCAATATTCGTTAGACATACTGCACGGTATCCTCGGAAGACATAGGCCATGATTTGGGTGAGGTCCTGTGATATGATGTTTTGCATGGAGGGGACATTCAATGCAATTTGATCCTGACAAACATCACCGCCGATCGATACGACTGAAGGAATATGATTATTCCCAGTCCGGTGCGTATTTTGTGACAGTATGTGCATGGCAAAAAGAGAACATCTTTGGGGAGATAAAGAACGCTAAAATGCTGTTGAATGAATACGGTCGGCTTGTGCAGGAACATTGGGAAGCAATACCGGAACATTTCGATAATGTGGAAACCGATGAATTTGTAATTATGCCGAATCACATTCATGGCATCGTGTCATTGTCCAATGTAGGGGCGCAATTCATTGCGCCCTTTAGAAAGGCCACGACAGAAAATCAGGGCGTGATAAATCACGCCCCTACGGTTGGTGAAATTTTTCGTGCGTTCAAGGCACGATGCGCACATGCCATCAACCAGATCCGCAATACCACCGGCGTACCCCTCTGGCAGCGCAATTTTTATGAACACATTATCCGAAGCGAAGACGAATTAAACAGAACAAGGCAATATATCAGGGAGAACCCGGCAAGATGGGAATCCGATGATGAATATTCTTTGTAGGGGCATCCCTTGCGGGTGCCCGGTATTCCCGGAAAACATAGGACATCCCATGGGGGAGGTCCTGTGATATGATGTTTTGTATGGAGGGGACCATTCAGTGCAATTTGATGAATCTATACCCCATATCAGTGATGACCAAACGCAGGTGTTTTAGTCACTAAAAAGGAGTCAATCTATGACCGAAACGCATTTGGCAGTCTTCAAAGGCAGGCAGATCAGAAGGACGCTGCATAAGAATGAGTGGTGGTTTTCTGTTGTCGATGTTATTGCAGTTCTCACTGATAGTGCTAATCCACGGGATTATTGGTACAAAATGAAGATCAGGGTCAAAGATGAAGACGGCACTGAGTTGTCGACATTTTGTCGACAACTGAAACTGAAATCCTCCGATGGGAAAAAATATGAAACCGATTGTGCTAATACTGAAACAATGTTTCGCATCATCCAGTCTATCCCATCACCCAAGGCTGAACCCTTCAAGCGTTGGCTTGCAAAAGTCGGCTATGAACGAGTCCAGGAGATCGAAGACCCTGAACTTGCCACAAAAAGGACAAAAGCTCTCTATACAGCAAAGGGCTATTCAGACGACTGGATCGAAAAGCGTATGCGCGGTATTGCCATCAGGGAAGAGCTTACGGATGAGTGGAAAAAGAGGGAAGTGAGGGAGAAAAAGGAATATGAAATTCTCACTGCAGAGATTGCTAAGGCGGCGTTTGGCATAACTCCAGGTACACACAAGAAGCTCAAGGGCTTGAAGCGGGAGAATCTTCGTGATCATATGACCGATCTTGAGCTGATCTTCTCGATGTTGGGTGAAGCGGCAACGACTGAGATAACGAAAGTTCATGATGCAAAAGGCTTTGATGAAAGCAAACACGCTGCCAGAAAGGGTGGGGCGGTTGCGGGAACGGCAAGGAAAGACCTGGATAAGAAGACGGGCAAGAGGGTTGTATCGAAGGAGAATTATCTGACGACTCCACAAGGCATTAAGAAGCTGAGAACTCAGAAGACGTAGGACATCCCATGGGGGAGGTCCTGTGATATGATGGACTTCATGGAGGGGACTATTCAATGAAAAACAATGAACCAATAGCCCATATTTCCGAAGACGGTCGGGTGCATTCCCTGCGGGAGCATCTGGAGGGAACGGCGAAGCTCGCTGCTGAATTTGCAGGGGAGTTTGGATGTGGGGAGTGGGGGAGGTTGGCTGGGTTGTGGCATGATTTGGGAAAGTATTCTCCGGCTTTTCAGAAGAAAATACATGCTGCTGCTGATTCCGGCAAGGAAGCCCATATAGAGGCGAAGGCGCGTGTTGACCATTCAACTGCTGGGGCTCTTAATGCTGAAAAACAGATGGGCCTGGCGGGCCGCATTCTCGCATACATTGCTGCTGGTCATCATGCTGGGCTTGCCGATTGGCAGGCGGATCAAACAGGGCGCGCTGCACTTTCACAAAGGCTACAAACTAAGTCATTGCTTGATGACGCACTTCAAGGTGAAATTCCGAATGATATTCTCGATCAACAAATTCCAAATGAAAAGCCCCAAAAGGGAACTGATCCTGCTTTTTGGATACGGATGCTTTTTTCATGCCTTGTAGACGCTGATTTTCTCGATACAGAATTCTTTTTTGATCCTGATAAATCAATTCAACGCTCACGATATCCCCAAATAAAGGAATTGCAACCCCTATTCGAGCGCTATATGGCGCTGAAGCAGTCTGAGTCATCTGATACACCGGTCAATCGTCAAAGGGCGGTCATACTCCAGCAATGTAATGAGAGGGCGGTGTCGGAACCAGGCATATTTACGCTTACTGTTCCAACAGGAGGGGGCAAGACCCTCTCATCTATGGCTTTCGCTTTGAACCATGCCATGCGGCACGACAAGCGACGAATTATTTATGTCATTCCTTATACAAGTATCATCGAACAGACAGCTGACCAGTTCCGGCAGATCTTCAGCAATGCGGTCATTGAGCATCACAGCAATATTGATGTGTCGGACGAGACGAAAGAGACGCCACGGTCACGCCTTGCATGTGAGAATTGGGACGCTCCGGTTATTGTTACTACATCAGTGCAGTTTTTCGAGTCACTCTTTTCGAGCCGTACCAGTAGGAGCCGCAAACTCCACAATATTGTGAATAGTGTTGTTATTCTGGACGAAGTACAGATGCTGCCTCCCGAGTATCTCAAGCCCATTCTTTCAACGCTCATGGAACTTCAAAAGAACTACGGGGTTACACTTGTGTTAAGCACTGCGACTCAACCGGCGCTCGGAAAACGCGAAGGGTTTGACGGGCTTGACGGCGTTACCGAAATCATCGACAATCCTTCTCAACTGCACAATGCCTTTAAGCGTGTCAGTATCCACGTGCCTGCTGACCTGAACCGGCAAATGTCATGGGACGAACTGGCGTCTGAATTGAATCAGCACGATTCTGTTCTCTGCATAGTCAGCCGCCGCGATGACGCAAGAAAGCTCTGGTCCCTTATGCCAAAAAGTGCAATTCACCTTTCCGCTCTTATGTGCGGTGCCCATCGCTCGGCGAAGATTGGACATATCAAAGAGGGGCTTAAGCTGAAGAGGGCTGTGAAGGTTGTGAGCACTCAACTTGTTGAAGCGGGAGTTGATCTGGATTTCCCCGTTGTCTACCGCGCTCTTGCCGGCTTGGACTCAATTGCTCAAGCCGCAGGTAGATGTAACAGGGAAGGTTTGCTTGAAAAAGGCCAGGTTATTGTATTTGTACCTCAGAGCGATGCACCGCCGGGACTCCTCCGACAGACAGCAGACATCGGGCGGCGACTTCTTGCTGGAGAGCATGCTGATCCGTTGAATCCTGAAAGATTTGACCTATTTTTCAAAGAACTTTATTGGCTGCAGGGCGATAGACTCGACCGGCATGGCATTTTGCTTGACCTTGCGCCGGATAATGAATTGCGTTTCAGTTACCGCACAGCTGCATCGAAGTTTCACATTATTGACGAGAAAGCACAGGCATCGGTAATTGTTCGGTATGGCGAAGGAAGTGCGCTTGTTTCACAGCTTGAGAGGATAGGCCCGGAGCGATGGCTGATGCGTCGCTTGCAGCGGTATGTGGTCAACCTACCGCGTTATTTGCACAAAAAGCTTCTGGCTTGCGGTGCGATCTGTGAAGTTTACCCAGATGTTTATATCCAGGGTCATACGGCAATGTATGACGATGATCTCGGCTTCTGCCCCGACAAATCTATGATATATGATCCTGATGAACTGATTAGTTGACAAGCAAAGGAGGCGATATGCAGGAAGGACAAAGACGAAGTAGAGTCATGCGGCTGAAGGTTTGGGGAGATAACGCCTGTTTCACCAGGCCGGAGATGAAAGTGGAGAGGGTGTCTTATGATGTGATGACGCCCTCGGCAGCGCGTGGCGTGCTGGAGGCGATTCATTGGAAACCGGCGATCCGCTGGCAGGTGATGCAGATTGATGTTCTTAAGCCGATCAAATGGGAATCTGTGCGGCGTAACGAAGTTGGAATTGCCATGTCTCCGCGAAGTCAAGGAATCTATGTCGATGATCCAAAGATTCGGCAGCAACGGGCAGGCCTTTTCCTGCGCGATGTGACATATACAATCCACGCTTGCTTCGAATTAACCGACAAGGCAGGCATAGAGGATACGATGATTAAGCATCAGGAAATGTTTTTGCGACGGGCTGAAAAGGGTCAGTGCTTTCACCGGCCCTATCTCGGCTGCCGGGAATTTGCAGCGAGCTTCGAGCTTATTCCGCACGATCAGACAGTGCCTGAACCGATAGCTGACAGTCGCGACCTCGGATGGATGCTGTACGACATGGATTTTGGCGGTGGAGAGACAAAACCTCGCTTCTTCAGGGGCGAACTCAAGAAGGGCATCTTATCTGTTCCGGCATGGGACAGTCCGGAGGTGAGGGGATGATACTTCAGGCACTTGTGAAATACTACGGAGAGCGGATGGAGCTACCAAACGGATACCAAAAAAAGGCTATACGATTTCTTATAGTCCTTGATGAAAAAGGTGCATTTATCGGACTTGACGATACACGCACTGGAGAGGGAAGAGAGAGACGTGACCGGTTTTGTCTCGTTCCAAGAGAAGTAAAGCGTGCTGGCATTAAAGCATGGGAGCGGGCAAACCTTCTTTGGGACACACCGGCATATGTTGTAGGAATATCCAGTAAGGACGCTGCCAACGCTTCTCGTAAACATCAAAGCTTCATGAAACGACTGCAAGACGTAATACACGTATCTGCAATAGATGCTGGTGTTGCATCAGTAGTTGCCTTCCTCAATAAAGGGGATTTCGCGGCTCTTCAACAGCATTCGCGATGGGTAGATGTGTTGGAGTCAGACGGCAATCTAACATTTAGGCTTAATGGTGAAGACCAGCTTGTGTGCGAAAGGACAGCTGTTAGAAAAGCACTGGCTAAACAATCTTTAGGTAATGATGGCGTCCTAAAGGATCGTTGTCTTATTACCGGGGAGACCGATGAAATCGCCCAACTTCACAACGCTATTAAAGGTGTGCGCGGCGCTCAGTCATCGGGTGCAAATATCGTCTCCTTCAATCTGCCTGCTTTTACATCATTCGGCAGGGTGCAGGGATTCAATGCACCCGTGGGCAAAAGTGCTGAATTTGCCTACATAACGGCATTGAACTCACTCCTCGACAGAGATTCACGCCAGAAGATTCAAGTCGGCAATGCCACTACTGTTTTCTGGGCGGAACGTGAGCATGAAATGGAGGGTTGGTTTGCCGATTTTTTCGGTGAGCCCCCAAAAGGTTCAAGCAATCAGGACTCTGCAGGGTTTAAGGCCCTGATCGAAGCGCCAAAGACCGGTGCACTGCCTATTCTTGATGACAAAACCCGGTTCTATGTTCTTGGGCTGGCCCCCAACGCATCTCGCATTGCGATCAGGTTCTGGTATCAGGGGTTAGTTGGCGAAGTTGCTGGACACATACGAAAGCACTTTGATGATATCAGCATAGTGCATGGACCAAAAGACCCTGAATACCTTTCCCTGTTCCGTTTGCTTGTCTCTACGGCAATGCAGAGTAAGGCGGATAATATTCCGCCCAATATTGCCGGTGACTTCATGAAGGCAATTCTTGCAGGTACACCATATCCGCAAACTCTTCTGTCTTCGGCTATTCGTCGATGCAGAGCAGAGCAAAATGTCACTTATCCGCGAGCAGCGCTTATCAAGGCAGTGCTGGTAAGAAAGAATAGAAGAAACGAACAAAATACAAAGGAGGTCGGTATGTCATTAGACACAAGTAACACCAACCCAGGCTATCTGCTGGGACGGCTTTTTGCAGTGCTGGAAAGGGCACAAGAGCAGGCGAGCCCTGGCATTAATGCAACAATTCGTGATCGGTTCTCCGGCGCGGCATCAAGTACACCCGTTGCAGTCTTTCCGCATCTGATGAGGCTGAAGACGCACCATATTGCCAAAATCGACAATAAGGGTGCAGCAGTCAATCTGGAGAAGCTGATTCAAGAGATTATGGATAAGGTGGATTCATCAAATGCGTTTCCGCCTCATTTAGCCCTTGATAATCAAGGTCGTTTCTGGGTCGGCTATTACCACCAGCGGCAGGACTTTTTCAAGAAAAAAACTGACGATAATACAAAGGAGGCTTAACAATGAGCACAATCAATAATCGGTATGACTTTGTTCTGCTTTTTGACGTAAAAGACGGTAATCCAAATGGTGATCCAGATGCCGGGAACCTTCCCCGTGTTGATCCTGAAACCGGCAACGGCCTTGTTACTGATGTTTGTATAAAGCGTAAGGTGAGAAATTATGTGCAGCTAATGAACAAGGGCAATGGCTACGATATATTCGTTAAGGAGAAAGCTATTCTCAATAGATTCATCAGCGAAGGATATGCTGCTTTAGGTATTGACCTTAATGAGCCGCCAATAGATAAAAAGGACGGGGAAAAACGAAAAACTAAAGGCGAAGCTCAGGGAAGTGAGGTCGAGAAAGGGCGGCAGCAGATGAGTAAGACTTATTATGATGTTCGTACTTTTGGCGCAGTAATGTCTACAGGTGCCAATGCTGGCCAGGTTCGCGGCCCGGTGCAGTTTACTTTTGCACGGAGCGTTGATCAAGTTGTACCTCTGGAGCACAGCATTACTCGTATGGCAGTTGCAACTGAGGCCGAAGCGGAGAAACAGCAGGGTGACAATCGCACGATGGGACGAAAGTTTACGATACCTTATGGTCTTTACCGTTGCCACGGTTTTATCTCTGCGCCATTGGCTGCACAGACAGGCTTCAGCGAAGACGACCTAAAGCTGTTCTGGGATGCTCTGAAAATGATGTTCGAGCACGACCATTCAGCCGCACGGGGTCAGATGGCTACGCGCAAGCTGATTGTCTTTAAACATGACTCAACAATGGGTAATCACCCATCTCATGTGCTGTTTGATAAGATTAAGATCGAATCAAATCAGAAACCGGCCCGTGATTTTAGCGACTACACTGTTACAGTGCCGTCACAGGCTGATATGCCGCAGGGTGTTACCTTGGACGTAAAGCTATAATAGTATGACTGCCCCCAAACTCATTCCCCCTCACGGCGGATACGCGGAGTTGCAATCTTACAAGATGTCGGAGATTGTGTATGACGCCACGGTGGTGTTTTGCGACCGCTTCATCAGCAGACGCTCACGCACTCATGACCAGATGGTGCAGGCAGCCCGTAGCGGCAAGCAGAACATCGCAGAGGGCAGCATGGCGTCAGGCACGTCCAAGAAGACCGAGCTGAAGCTGGTCGGCGTGGCGCGGGCGAGCCTTGAAGAGCTTCTTCTGGACTTTATGGATTATCTGAGGCAGAAGGAATTACCCCTTTGGGGAAAGGACCACCCAGAAGCCCAGGCTGTGAGAAAACTGGCCTACGCTAAGAATAGGTCCTATTTGACTTATAAGACCTATCTGGAGGCTTCGCCTCCTGAAACCGCTGCAAACACCATGGCCTGCCTGATCCACCAGACAAACTACCTGCTTGACCAGCAACTGCGGGCATTGGAGAAGGCGTTCTTGGAAGAGGGTGGCTTCACGGAAAGACTCTATCGAGTGCGGTCACAGGAAAGAAAGAAAAGGCAATAAGTCCAATATGTCTTATAAGCCCTATTCAGAAATTGAGCCTGTAATGCTTTCTGCTCTTGAGCACTACAGCTACTGTCCCCGGCAGTGTGCGCTGATCCATGTGGAGCAGGCATGGGACGAGAACATCTATACCATGAGGGGCAGACATGTACACGAAACAGTGGACATTGAGTCAACGCATGAGGGGGACGGGGTGCGGAGTGAGCGTGCCCTTCCGATCTGGTCGAAAAGACTGAAGCTTGTTGGTAAGGCGGACTTGGTGGAATTCTGTGACAATATCCCTTGCCCCGTTGAATACAAATCAGGCAAGCATCGGAAGGGGCAACATGAAATCCTCCAGCTATGCGCCCAAGCGATATGTCTTGAAGAAATGCTAAATGTCAGTGTCGATAAGGGTGCAATCTACTGGCATGCTTCACGAGAACGGAGGGAGATAATCTTTACTCCTGCTATGCGAGAGCGTGTTGCGACAGTGGCCACTGCTGTTCATGACATCATCGCAAGACAGTATGTCCCGCCGCCGGTCAACGACAAACGGTGTAAAGACTGTTCTTTGAATGAATCCTGCATGCCTGCTGTTGTTGGTGACAAGGAGAGCCATCGGAGATCAGCAAGAGAAATGTTCGTAATATCAGGAGGTAAGGAGTTTTGAGCTTGGAATCGAATATGCTGTATTTAGGGGTAAAGACATCAGGAGAACCCTGTTTATGAATGAGTGGTGGTTTTCCGTTGTCGAGGTATGCGGGGTGCTTACGGGTAGTCCAGATGCTGGCGCATACTGGCGGAAATTGAAACAAAGGCTTGGTGAAGAAGGAAGTGCAGTCGTGACATTTTGTCACGGGTTGAAAATGTCGACCACTGACAAGGAAGAGGTATACCGATGAAGAAAAAAGTGCTCGTTCCGGGTAATGAGAAGGTCAAGAATAAACAATCCCGAAAAACAGCTGTTGGAAAATTCGGTGTTGACAGGTTGTTCGACCGCATAGCATTTATTTTGGAACAGGCCCGTGCCAATGTGCTCCGCGTGGTCAATAGTCAGACGGTTATTGCATATTGGTTGATAGGTCGTGAGATTGTACAGGAGCTTCAGAGGGGTGAGAAACGCGCGGAATACGGAAAACGTTTGATTGAGGATTTGTCCGAGCGGTTGATAAAGCGATTCGGTAAGGGCTTTTCAGCCACTAATCTTAAATATTTTCGAACCTTTTATCTGACTTACTCAGACCGTATGCCGGAGATTAGTCACCCAGCGGGTGACGAGTTGAGAGCGGACGGAAAAGGTCGCCCAATGGGTGACCAATTGGGGAAAAAGCATAAACGCGCCCCAATGGACGGAAAATTGAAAGACTCTGCAATAGGCTACCCAGTGGGCAGTCAATCTCCGAAAGGGTTTCATCCGAACCTGAGCTGGTCTCATTATCGGGCTCTTATGCGTGTTGAGAAGCGCGAGGCGCGGGATTTCTATGAAACCGAAGCCGCGTCTTCAGGCTGGAACAAGCGGCAGCTTGAGCGACAGATCGCCACACTTTTTTACGAGCGTCTGCTGATGAGCAAAGACAAAAAGGGGATGCTTTTAGAAGTGAGAAGAGAAAAGGACGCCCTTATGCCTATGGATGTTCTCAAAGACCCCTATATCCTTGAATTCCTTGATCTGCCGGACGCGGCTCAATTGCATGAGGCAGACCTTGAAGCAGCCATTATCAGCAGCCTGCAGCAGTTCCTGCTTGAGCTTGGCAAGGGCTTTTCTTTTGTAGCACGGCAGAAAAGAATGCGGTTCAATGATGAGGATTTTTATGTGGATATGGTTTTCTACAATTACCTGCTCAGGTGTTTTGTCCTGATTGATCTTAAGATCGGCAAATTGACTCATCAGGATATCGGGCAGATGGACGGGTATGTCCGTATGTATGAAGAACACGGCAAGGCTAAAGATGATAATCCGACAATAGGTCTGATCCTTTGTTCGGAGAAGAATGCAGCAGTAGCTAAATATTCCGTATTGAATGAAAGCAAACAGCTCTTTGCCTCCAAGTATCTGACATACCTTCCTACCGAACAAGAACTGAAACGTGAATTGCAACGCGAAAGACAACTTATTGAAATGAATAGTTCAACGGGCTAACGACGTGATAGCCCAAGTGATAGCTTATGCTGGTGATAAAATAATAAAATGAAACATCTTCTGAACACACTCTATATTATGACCCAAGGCGCTTATCTCACCCTCGATCATGAGACGGTGAAGGTGGAAGTTGAAAAGGAAATAAAGATGCAGGTGCCGCTGCATCATCTTGGAGGGATCTGCACTATGGGTAATGTGATGATCAGCCCGTTTCTCCTTGGCAAATGCGCAGAGGAAGGCAGATCGGTCGTGATGCTCGACCGTAATGGCCGATTTCAGTGCAGGATGGTCGGCAAGACGACGGGGAACGTCTTGCTCAGAAAGGAGCAATATGAGATAGTGCGTGACAGCGAGAAGACGGCTTCGGTTGCGCGCAATGTGGTTGCCGGCAAGATCAAAAATGGACGTAACTCACTGCTCAGGAGCGCACGGGAAACGGCAAACACTGAAGAGGAGCAAAGCCTGAGGAGGGCAACTGAGCGCTTGGCAAATATATTAGGGCGGCTGGAAAAGGCTGCGCTATTGGATGAGATACGCGGGCTTGAGGGGGAAGCGGCAAGCTTATACTATGAAGTTTTTGATCTGCTTATGGCGGAGGAGGCTCGATCTATCTTCACTCTCAGGGAGCGGAATCGTCGACCGCCGCTTGATCCGATCAACGCGCTTTTGTCATTTCTTTATACGCTGCTTTTACATGACTGCGTGTCGGCGGTGGAGGGTGTAGGGCTGGATTCCCAGATGGGGTTTCTTCATGCATTGCGTCCCGGAAGGCCATCTCTTGCGCTTGATCTTATGGAGGAATTGAGGGCGGTCCTTGCGGACAGGCTTGCGCTCACCTTGATAAACAGAAAGCAGCTGACTGGTGATGACTTTGAGCAGAGACCTGGCGGCGCTGTCTATCTGAACGAAAAAGGCAGAAAGGAGGTTGTGGTTGCCTATCAAAAAAGGAAACAAGATGAAATTTATCATCCGATGTTCAGTGAGAAGATGCCTTTTGGGCTTGTGCCGCATATTCAGGCGCGGCTGCTTGCCCGTCATATCAGGGGGGATATGGAAAACTATCTACCCTTTATCTATGCGTGAGCTATGTGGGTAATTGCTTCATATGATGTTTCTACAGAGACTGCCAAGGGCAGGAAGAGGCTCAGACGCGTGGCGCAGGTCTGCAAGAACTTCGGCCAGAGGGTGCAGAAGTCGGTCTTTGAATGCAAGGTGAATGAAATGCAGTTTGAGGACCTTCGGAGAAAATTGCTCGACGAGATCAATTTCGATGAGGACAATTTAAGGCTTTACCGCTTGACCGAACCGAGGGATGACCATGTGGAAGAATATGGACTGGCTAAAACAACTGACTTTGATGATCCCTTGGTGGTTTAACACTCCAGAGTGCAAGCGCGAACCCTGTGATCGGACGCAATGACCGGGGGTTTCGCGAAGGGAAAAAATCATTAAGGAATGGGAGGTTGGAGGCAAAGAGCTCTTCATGGTTGCGAAGGATCTTTGAAAACTGAGCAAGTTCGCAAGAAGTAAATATGTAACGCCCCCTGTTATATACGAAAAATAGGGGGTGAGTTGCGCCCGTCAGCGATGGCGGGCGAGGATTGAAACTCTCGATCTCTCCGCCCTGCTCGGCAGCTCACATCGTTGCGCCCGTCAGCGATGGCGGGCGAGGATTGAAACGATGTCCAATGAGCATTGCGTCAGATGCTATGAGTTGCGCCCGTCAGCGATGGCGGGCGAGGATTGAAACCCGCGTCTGTGCCTGCCATTGTGAGCGTGCCACGTTGCGCCCGTCAGCGATGGCGGGCGAGGATTGAAACGTAGATATGCCCTGATACTGCCGCCAATGTAGTAGTTGCGCCCGTCAGCGATGGCGGGCGAGGATTGAAACGCCGTGGAGCTGGCCGAGGATCGCCTTGACTTCTGTTGCGCCCGTCAGCGATGGCGGGCGAGGATTGAAACAGAATTGTGTTGTTGCGGATCACCGAATATTTGCGTTGCGCCCGTCAGCGATGGCGGGCGAGGATTGAAACACAAAGGTTCGGTATGGCGATGATTATGTCGATATCGTTGCGCCCGTCAGCGATGGCGGGCGAGGATTGAAACATCGCATGTAGAAATAACACAACGATGCATATAACAGAGTATGACATAAATTTCTACGCCACCTCGCGGAGCACCTTTGGATGTTTTGCCGCAATGCGGAGAAGAGTCTTGGCTGCTCCTGAGGGCGATCTGCGGCCCTGTTCCCAGTCGCGGAGGGTGCGCGGGGATATGCCTAACAGGGCAGCAAACTTGTCCTGCGGCAGACCTGTCCTGGAACGTGCTTCCGCTGCCAGCGAACGGTCAGCAGGAATTACCTCATTTTTTTCAACAGTGCCGTCCTTGCGCGTAACCAGGCGGCGCATGGAGCCGTCCGGCTGCGGGATGAACTGCGTTTTACGCGCCCACGCCGCCTGTTTGCCTTTGTCAATGGCTTTGAGAATACGTTCTGCGGATTCTTTAGCTCTGCTCATGTTCGAAGACCTCCCTGATTCTTTTCAGCCACGTGCGAGGCACATCGTCCCGCTCTCCTTTTCCCTAAGCCGTTACGAGGACGATCCATCAGTAATGGTATCGCAACTGTGCTATAAAAACAGCGTCTTCGGCAGGCCGGTAGACGAGCCGGTGTTCGTCGTTGCTGCGGCGCGACCAGTAGCCGGACAGACCGTGTTTGAGGGGTTCGGGTTTGCCGGAGCCAGTGAACGGGTCATGCATGATTTCGTGGATAAGCCGGTTTATGCGTTTGAGCATCTGTTTGTCGGCCTTCTGCCAATAGAGATAGTCTTCCCAGGCGTGTTCCGAAAAGATGAGTTTCACTCTGAAAGTTTGCGGGCCTTGCCGCCGCCGTGCTCAAGCTCAGCGATGGACTCAAGGAGCCTCTTTGCATTATTGGGCACACGAAGAAGATACGCGGTTTCCTCAAGCGCCCTGAAATCCTCCAGAGAAAGCATTACCACTGATTCTTCCTTTTGTCTTGTGATGATTACCGGCTCATGGTGTTAGCGCCGGATGAAAAGGGCCGCCTTTGGCGGGCCGAAGGTGGCGGTTGTAGTTTCAGAGCAGTTCCTGCCTTTTAAATTCTTCGTA
>JACRHC010000130.1 GCA_016217675.1 Nitrospirota bacterium | reverse complement strand
CAAGAAGGAGAACCATCAGCTCAGGGAGCAGATCGAGAAGTTTGCAGGCAAGGTGAAGTTCATCACCCAGAATCCTAATATGCAGAGGCTGCTGGACACAGCCCGTCAGATTGCGCCGACCGATTGCAGCGTGATCATTACGGGCGAGAGCGGCACCGGCAAGGAACTGTTAGCCAGGTATATGCATTTTATGAGTCAGAGGGCTGACGGCCCGTTTATTGCCGTCAACTGTGGGGCCTTTACAGAGGAACTGTTGACCAATGAGCTCTTCGGACATGAGAAAGGGGCATTTACCGGCGCAATGAGCCTGAAAAAAGGTCTTATAGAGATGGCGAAAGGCGGAACCCTGTTCCTTGACGAGATCACGGAGATGCCTCCCTCTATGCAGGTCAAGCTTCTGCGGGTGATCCAGGAACGGGAAGTGCTCAGGCTCGGCAGCACGGAACCGATCAAGATCGATGTAAGATTCCTGGCAGCCACGAACCGTGATCTTCACGAGATGATCAAGGAGGGTCAGTTCCGGCAAGACCTCTATTTCAGACTCAATGTTGTTTCATTCAGGATACCGCCTCTTTCAGAGAGGAAGGACGATATACCGCTGCTCAGCTACTATTTCCTGAATAAGCACAGCGTGATGCAGAAAAAGGCTGTTTCGGAAATCTCTCAGGAAGTGATCGCCCTCCTGATGAACTATGATTTTCCCGGCAATGTGCGGGAGCTCGAAAACATTATCGAAAGGGGCATAGCGCTCAGCCATGACAGCATTGTTGAGACAGCACATCTGCCTGAGGACCTCAAGGAACTGAGCATCCGGACCTTCAGAAAAAAAGAAGGCAGGTATCCGTCGCTTGACGATCAGGAGATGACGTACATCAAGTGGGTGCTGCATGAGGTGGGTGGCAACAAGACCATTGCAGCCCAGATCCTCGGCATAGACAGGGTTTCGCTCTGGAGAAAGCTCAAGAAGTACGGATTGGAAGGGGAGTAGTCTTCAACTCGTTTTGATATGAGCTATACACTTAAGCGTTATGGATTTTCTGGTGATCGTGGGGAAAGTGGGGAAGAAGGAGTATGGCGGCTTAAATGATGTAGCAGGGGTAATTCATGAATTACCCCTACAGGATTTGCGATATGGTGCTTAATTAGATAATATATAAGCACCATATTAAGTATTAAAAGGAGTGCTAATATGAATGCCATAGCAGCGCAGGAGATTAAAAGAAAAGGAATTTCTGCTGTTGATGAGGCTCTGAAGGAAGGGCCGGTCCACATCATTAAGAACAATCAGCCCCGGTATGTCGTAATTTCCGAGACAAGATACCGCGAGCTGATCGAGGCGGAAGATGAGGCATACACTGCCCGCATACGTACATCCATTGAAGACGTGAAGGCTGGCAGGATAACGCGTGGGACTGCGGAAGACCTGATACGTGAATTGGAGCTGGAAGACTGAGGATGTACACCCTCGCCTGGACCGCCCATTTCACACATGCTGCGAAGAAGTTTGCAAAGCGTCATCCGGATCTGAAGAAGAAGGTTGCATCCATTTTCCGCGATCTGGAAATAGACCCCTTTCAGCCCCACCTCAAATATCATCATCTCGGCGGACACCTGAAAGGCAAGCAGTCAGTCAGCATTACCGATGACTACCGTATCACGCTGACCATTGTAATCACAGAGAAGGAGATTCAGCTTCTTGATATCGGGCCGCATGATGAGGTCTATCGGTGATGGCGAGGAAATCAGTCGGAAGAGGGGTGGAAGAGGTTGGTAAGATTATTACTGGCAATACACCGTCAACGATTAAAAAGAAAATAGAAAAGGTATTATTCAAGGAAATAATAAGGGCATGTTCTTTTATACATGTTAAAGAAGCCCTGCTGAGACTTTATCCTGATCAGAAAAAGAATATCAATGGGTATAGAGATGTTTTTGAAACTCTGCATAATATGCGATCAAGAGGCAATAGAGAAGGAATGGCCATTGTCATAAGGCGGGTTGGTAGAGGCAAGAATGCATATTTTTCTGTCAGTGGCATTTGTCTGGAAAATGATATTCAACAATCATATGCCCTTGAGTACACTCCCTGGCCAGAGTGGCTTGGATACGAAGTGGCCCAAAGCGTTCTTAAAAAGTTGTCAAAAGAAGAGATAGCAGCGCATTGCCTTTGGGAAATGACCTTTGCCGGCTTTACTCAGGGGAAAATCAGGAGAAGAGTCAATGCACTGAAAAAGCAGATTAAGGATGTTGAAGAAGGTAGAGTGAAAACTATTCCGCATAATGAAGTAATGGCACTTTTAAAGGAAAAATCAAAGAGCAAGGGCAAATGATGTATTACCCTGAAATTCATCATCGCCAATCGATCCGGCTGAAGGAATATGATTATTGCCGATCAGGGGCATATTTTGTGACGGTGTGTGCATGGAAGAAAGAGAGCATTTTGGGGGAGATTGAGAACAGTGAAATGTTGTTGAATGAATACGGTCGGATTGTACAGGAACAGAGGAACACATTGCCGGGACATTTCGAGAATGTGACGATAGATGAGTTCGTTGTCATGCCGAACCATATGCACGGCATTATTACATTAAATAGTTGTAGGGGCGAGGTCTCCTCGCCCCCAGAGCCAAATTCAAAGACAATAACCATATCAATACAGGGCGTGGATACCCCGCCCGTACGGAAACCTGCATTGGGTCAGGTCGTAGCGTATTTAAAATACCAATCAGCAAAGAAGATCAATATTATCCGAGACACCCCCGGAATGCCCCTCTGGCAGCGCAATTATTACGAACATATCATCCGTGATGAACGGGAATTGCATACTATCAGGGAATATATCCGTTACAATCCGTTGAAATGGGAAGAAGACGACGAAAATCCTGACTCGAACAGTTCAGGCTGATCGCAGATGGTTTGGGAGAAGACATACAGGAGGAACGATGAACCAGAATAAGATATGTCCTGAATGCGGGGCTGAGTATCTCCCGCATATCGAGAAATGCGCAGACTGCGGTGTGATCGTGCTTTCAGCGGAAGAATGCATGAAGGCGCAGGAGCAACGGAAGCGGACCGAGGAGACGCTTGTCGACAGCTCGGTGAAGGTCATGGAGGGCGACCTGAGCTGGATGAGTGAACTCAGGACAGTCCTCCTAAATGCGGGCATCCCGTGCAAGCTCCATTCTGAGGTTGCCTGCAGAAAGGGCTGCTGCGGGGATACGCTGCAGTTGAAGGTCTCGCCGGAAGATCTCGAACGGTCTCGGCAGGCGATCGAAGAATACCTTATGGAGCTGGACCCTGACCTGAAGATGGTAAAGGAGATGTTAGGTCAAGGGAAATGTCCGGCCTGCGGCTCTGCTATTGGGTGTGATGCCCGCGAATGCCCGGATTGCGGGCTGCCTCTGATTATTGTTGAGGAGGAGGACTGAGACTGCAGCCTTATAAGGGGGCAGACCGATGAGTGCGGGCTGCCCCCTCTGATGCGCTTACAAATGGTTTGAGGTCAGACCCCGCTAATCTTGTCTGCCGTTCAGTCCTTTACCACAAGTGTTGCGCACTCTGCAGTGCCGATCACCCGTTCGGCCACGCTGCCGAGAAGCAGCCGGTCAATGCCTGTTCTGCCGTGGCTGCCGACTATAATGAGATCGGCCTTTTTCTCCTGAGCAGTATGGATGATCACCTCTGCCGGGCTGCCTGCATAGGTAAGGGCAGAGATCTTTACCTGCTCTTTTTCTGCAAGCTCCCTGACGAACGTAATGCTCTTTTCTGCTGCTGCCATCTCCACGCCTGCGATCAGGTCTTTCTGCATCTGCGAGCTTACGACATCAAGCGGCGCCAGGGATTCGGCATGCACCGCAGTCACGACAATAAGTTCCGCGCCGCAGTTCTTTGCCATGCCAACAGCCTCTGTTGCTGCTGCCTCACTGAATTTTGAGCCGTCTGTAGCGACAAGGATATTTCTGCAGGTGAGGGTGGCGTTGCGCGGGATCACGAGCACATTGCAGTGAGCATGGCCGATGGTCCTCTTGGCGACGCTGCCGATCAGCAGTCTCTTCAGGCCTGTCCTGCCGCGTCTCCCCATGATGATCAGGTCTGCCTTGAGCTTTGCTGCCTCCTCCGCTATGGCAAGATAAGCGTTTTCGCTTCTTAAGACAAAGGCGTCGCACGTGAGGCCTTCTTTTTCAGCGAGAGTCTTCACCCCGCGCACATGGCCTGCAGCCTGCTCCTCCATCTTTTCGAGGAGATCAGGAGCAAGCGCGTCGAACTCGGCGTTGAAATCAATCACCGTGAGAGCAGTGACCGTGGCATTGTTCTTCTTCGCAAGGCCGATGCCCTCGCGGACAGCCCCTTCGCTATATTCGGAGCCGTCAGTGCAGATAATAATATGGGAAATCATGGTGAACCCTCCTTTGTGTTACGGAGATTATAGCAAAAAAGAAAGCCCCGATGAACGGGGCCTAAGGAAAAAGATGTAATTTGTATATTCAGGTCAGCTCGGGACGATCAACACCTTACAGTGTGCATGTGAGATAACTTTGGCGGTTACGCTGCCGACAAAGAGTTTTCTGAGCGCCTTTGTCCTGCCATGCTTTCCCATTACGATCATGTCAACCTTCAGTTTCTCTGCCTCTTCAACAATGAAATGGGCAGGGTCTTCCCCCCTGTGCACAATGGTGCTGCATGAAACCTTCTCACGCTCTGCGCATTTCTGCGCTGCGTCGAGGAACATCCTGGCTTCTTCGTCAGCCTTTTCTACGACCAAAGGCGCCAGCGCTTCGTATTCTTCGTTCACTTCAACCACTGACATGACGTAAAGTTTTGTGTTGCAGGATTTTGACAGATTAATCGCCTCAGAGAGCGCCTTTTCACTGCAGACAGACCCGTCTGTAGCGACCAGAATATTCTTGAGTCCGGTTATAGGACATGTTTCTGCCATATTAGTGACCCCCTGATTTTAGAACACCTGATGCGGCTAAAACCAGCACCAAAACCTCGATGATGGCAAGCACTGCATAGACCGTGTCCTTCTTTTTGAAGAGGATCGGGATGATCCTCATGTAGCAGAGGATTGTTACGCCTGAGAGGAAGGCGATGCCCGCGAAATTGAGAAAATCACCCTTGCCTAACAGGTGGATCCAGGACCAGCCTGTATGAATGTCTGTTGCCTTGAGGTAATCTTTGACCGGCATGGACCAGTATTTTGGCAAGTCGCTCACAGGTACGTGAGGGGTTAAGATGCCTAACACGTAGATTGTAAAAGAGATGACGAGCATGAGCAGTCCGAGCTTCATGCCGATATCGAGAAGTTTTGCATATGCAAGCTGTTCTTCTGTTGCCTGTAATTTATCAGCCATGGTTTCCTCCCTAATTCCAGATTTCAAGACCCTTGAGCAATGCTCTGAGTCCTGCGAATGACAGCAGTCCGATGACCATATACCGGATCGCTGCGGGTTTTGTCTTTGCTAATATCTTTACGCCAACGATCGAGCCTAACATGATGCCGATGATCGAGGGCACCACCATCATCGGAAGCACTGCGCCGTTGTTCACATAGATCCAGGCCGCAGAGGTGTCGGTGATCGAGAGCAGGAACTTGCTTGTTGCAACCGAAACCTTGAGAGGTGCGCCCATCATCAGGTTCAGAACCGGTACATTGGCCCAGCCTGCGCCGAGACCGAACATGCCTGCCATAACGCCTATGATAATAAAGGTTGCAAGGCCCTGTGGGGTTTTGTGGATCTGCCAGTTGACGTTTTCGCCCAATGAAGGCTCGTAATAGACGCCGCTGATCCTGAGTGCTGATGAGAGGTTGTCAGGCTTCTGCACATCAGGATACTCTGACCTCTTTGCCATGAGCATGATAGCCACAAAACCGAGGATCGTGCCGCCGAGGGCGATATTCACCACTTTTGCAGGCAGCGCCAGACCGATCATGGCGCCGACTATGGCACAGGACGATGCAATGAGTGCTACGGGAAGAGCTAATCTGAGATCAGCCATGCCCTTCTTGAGCAGACCAGGGCCTGCAGCAAGTGCCCCGGCAAGGGCAACCAGAAGGCCTGCACCTCTCACGAAGTCGATATGAAAGGGAAAGAACCCGCCGATGATAGGGACAAAAAGAACTCCTCCCCCAACCCCACCCAAAACTGCTGCAATGCCAAGGAAAAATGTTACGACAAAGAGTATAAGAGGCCACCCCCACCACGGCATGGATGACTGAGCTGCCACCGGCGCTGCTGCAACCGGTTCCGTTGATGCCATTACAGAGCCAGCCAATGCAATAAAACCTGCAATAACAAGCAGCAATAGCATTACTTTAAAGTTTTGCTTTACCATTTAACCTTCCTCCTTTTTTCATGATTTTTATCTGATCCTTTCAAACTCTGTCTGGAATTTGTACCTGTCGCTGCGGCCAATAAAGCGTGTGTACCCGACCGGTGTGCTGTCTGAGCTGAGGAGCAGCCTGTGAACCGCAAGTGCAGGAACATCAGGTTGAATATCGAGATATTTCGCAGAACTTTCGTCAACATTCAGGATCTCTACGGTCTGTATCATCTTGAAAATCTTCACGATAGCCTTTTCCTGCAGGATGGCATAAAGCGAGGCATTGATGATGTCAATGTCCTCGATGCCAGGAAGCATATGATAAGGGACATATGATTCATCCAGATATGCAGGGTTGCTGTTCACCATGCGCCTGCAGAGAAATTGATATATCAGATCATCGGTTTTGAGGTATGCCTTGACCTCTGCAGGAGGGTCAATCGTGCCTTTAAAAAGCAGTTCCTTTGTAACCCGGACCTCTTTGCCGAACATTTCTTCAGTGAAGCGGGTCTTCATGGCAAGGCCGACAACAGGCATAACGCTTGTAACAAAGGTGCCTTTGCCCTGGATCTTCATGAGGTAACCGTCAGACGACAGATTATTAATTGCCTGTCTGACCGTAATCTTGCTCACATGATATTTCTTGCAGAGCTCATCCTCTGAGGGTATTTTCTCGTCAAGCCCCCATTTCCCTGTGCTTATTTCTTCAAGGAAAATCCGCGTAAGCTGTATGTAGAGCTTTTCCTGGTTATAACGGTCAACTGTTTTATTTTGTAACGATGGCGTTGCATCATGTAACATGAAGACATATTATTATAATGATATGATGATGTCAAGAAGATTTTTCATCTATCTAAAAAAGGCGACTTTGGGTATCATATCTACTATGCAGATTATAACTGTAACATGCCTGAATAAAAGGACTTTTTTGTATAACTTCATGCTCAGGAGATCCCATGGCTCTTTATAAAAAGATATCCTTCTATCTCATACTGCTCGTAGTCATCATCCCGGCATTTTTTATCTACAGAGCAACATTACGCGGATTAGAGGTGAACGGGTCAGTAGTGAAGAAGAAGGACCTGGTGATCAGCGTTACCGGAACTTCAACAGGAACGATCAAGGCGGACAAGGAAGTGAAGCTGTCTGCCCAGAGGGTCGGCAGGATCTCAAAGCTCTATGTTGAAGAGGGCTCAGTGGTTGCTGCAGGCGGCAGTATAGCAGATCTTGAATCTGACGAGGTGCAGCAGAGGCTTCTTCTTGCCTCAGCGTCCATGCAGAGGATGAATGCCCAGCTTGACAGCCTTAAGCTTGGGCTGGCGTCATTTCAGGCAGATGTTGAATCGAATATCCATAAGGCAAAGGCTGTGCTGGATGAGGCAGAGGCACGGCTGAGACGGTTCCAGGAACTGAAAGACAAGGGGTTTGTCTCGCAGAGCGATCTTGATGTTGTAAAAAGGGAGCATGATGTTGCAAAGGCCTCCTCTGCCTCTGCCTTTGCGGCACGTGATCAGATACGGGCCCGTCAGCAGGAGATTAAGGCCCAGGCCGCTGCAGTCGAACAGTCGCAAAGGGAATACAATCTGGCAAAGATCATGCTCGACTACTCCTTTGTTAAATCGCCCCTCGCAGGTGTGGTCACAACCCGGCCGGTGAAGATTGCAGAGACGGTGCCTCTCGGCGGCCTGATCGCATCTGTTGTTGCAACCGATTCCTTATATATCGAGGCCTTTATTGATGAGGCTGATGCGGCAAAGGTTGCGATCGGACAGCAGGTGCATGTCACCATGGATGCCTATCCGGAAAAGGCCATGCAGGGCGAGGTCTATCTGATATCGCCTGTTGTGTTAGGGAATAAGCAGGAGGCACGCACCTTTGAGGCGAGGATAAGACTCCTTGATAAGAGCATACTGACAAAGCCGGGCATGTCTGCAGATGTCGAGGTGATCATAAGCAAAAAAGAGAATGTGCTGATCATCCCGTCCCAGGCGATCATGGAGAAGAACGACGCGAAATATGTGTACATCAGCAAGGGCAGCAGGGCGCTCCTCAGACCGATAAAAACAGGGCAGTTCAACTGGACTTACACTGAGGTGCTTGAAGGCATACAGGAGGGAGATATTGTCATAACCAATCCGGACATTGCCGGTCTGAAGGACAAGGCCCGGATAAAGGTACTTGTCACAGACAAATGATCGCCCTGAAGGATATATACCGGTCCTACGAGCTTCCCAAAATTACGGTCGAGGTCCTGAAAGGGATCAACCTTGAGGCAGAGCAGGGTGATTTCATCGCGATCATGGGGCCGTCAGGGTCAGGTAAATCAACGCTCCTCAATATTTTAGGCTGCCTCGACAGACCGACCTCAGGCCGCTATCTCCTGGACAATGTCGATGTATCCACCAAGAACGATAATGAGCTTGCAGAGATCAGAAACAGGTCAATAGGCTTTGTGTTCCAGAGTTTTAATCTCCTGCCCCGCTTTCCTGCATGGAAGAACGTGGAACTGCCCCTGCTTTATGGCGGCGTTGAACCCGGGATGCGCAGGCAGAAGGCTGTGGAGATGCTCACACGCATGGGGCTTGGCGACCGGTCTGACCACAAACCGAGTGAGCTTTCAGGAGGCGAGCAGCAGCGTGTGGCGATAGCGCGTGCGCTGATCAACAGTCCGGTCATTATCCTTGCTGACGAACCCACCGGGAACCTCGACAGCAAGGTCGGCAGGGAGATCATGGAGATCTTTGCCGGGCTGAACCGGGGGGGCGTCACCATTATTCTGGTCACGCATGAGATGGAGATCGCCGGCTTTGCAAAGAGGATCATAACAATGCGCGACGGAGTGTGCTACAGTGGATGCGCGTGAAGTCCTGAGCCTTTCGAAAGACGCACTGATGAGCAACAAGATGAGGTCCCTGCTCACCATGCTTGGTGTGATCATCGGCGTTGCATCGGTGATCATGCTGGTTGCCATAGGCGCAGGCGCCAAGACATACATCCATCGTGAATTAGGCAACCTTGGTACGAATATCCTGATCGTGGTGCCGGGCAAGACATCCACCAAAGGAGGTTTTCATCCTCCCTCTGCAAGCACGGTCCGCAAGCTTGTGTACGACGATGCGGTTATTTTAAAAAAGCGGGCCCGTCATATTGCCGATGCAGTGCCTATTATTCTCGGCTCGTCAAAGGTCAAATATCTCAATCAGAGCAGGGACAATAACGTGGTCGGCTGCACAGAGACCTATTTTGATCTGAGGAACCTGTCGGTCGAGTCAGGGAGATTCCTCAATAACTCGGATATTGAGTCAAAGCGAAAGGTCTGCATCCTCGGCAGGACCGTGAAACGCGGGCTTTTCGGCGATAAGAATGCGCTTGGCGCTGTAGTGAGCATCGGCGACGGCAAGTACCGGGTAATAGGCGTGATGGCGAGGAAGGGCGTTACGCTCGGCATCGATTTTGACGATATAGTCTTTATCCCGACCACAACAGCGCAGGAGCTTTTTGATACAGACAACCTCTTTAACATAACGATCAAGGTGAAGTCCGCAGCCGAGATCGAGCCTGCCATAGAAGAGACCCGCCAGATCCTGATGAAGCGCCATGCAAACAAAGAGGACTTTACCGTCATGAGCCAGGATGAGATGTTAGGCGTTATGAACAAGGTGTTGGGCGTGATGACTGCCGTGCTTGCAGGCATCGCAGCCATATCTCTGCTTGTGGGCGGCATCGGCATCATGAATATCATGCTGGTGTCTGTGCGTGAGCGGACGCGCGAGATAGGCATCAGAAAGGCGCTTGGTGCAAAGAACAGGGATATCCTTATCCAGTTCCTTGCAGAGTCAGTCACCCTGAGCCTTATCGGCGGCCTTGGGGGCGTTCTCTTTGGCGGCATGGTCTCGCTCGGTTTTCAGTTTTTTATACCCTATCTTCCGATGGAGATATCGTGGTGGTCTGTCCTGCTTGCCTTTTTCTTCTCTGCGTCAGTAGGTGTGTTTTTTGGGGTTTATCCTGCACGCAAGGCATCCCTGTACGACCCGATCGTTGCACTCAGATATGAATGACAGGACACTGACAGAGTTGGCCGCATGGATGGAGCAGGGTCTCCGGGGAAGGCAGCTTGCGGAGCGATACACCGCATCGGTAGACGACACGGTCGCCGGCATATTCAATGCACTAACAGATGACCCTGACCTGCTTCTTGTTGCCACCGGAGGCTACGGCAGAAGAGAGCTTGCACCGTTTTCTGACATTGATATCATGTTTCTTGCCCGGGACAGGAAGAATGCGGGTGCTGCAGAGAAGGTCCTGTACAGGCTCTGGGACGAACGGCTCGATATCAGCCACGCCTTCAGGACGCTCAGGGAGTGCGTTGAGGAGGCGTTCAGGGACATCCGCACCAGGACTACGCTGCTTGAGGCGCGTTATCTGGCAGGAAGCAGGGAGCTGTACAGCCAATTCGAAAAAGAGGTCTACCCTGCTATCGCATACCGGAAGCAGAGGCAGTTTGTGGCAGAAAAGCTCAGTGAACGGGAAAAACGGCATATCAGCACCGGCGACTCGATCTATCTCCTTGAACCGCATGTCAAGGAAGGCGACGGCGGCTTGAGGGACATTCATGCCGTCCTCTGGCTGTCGAGGGTGGTATTCAGGATAACGGACCTTCAGGGGCTGTCTGCCTTTCTGAGCGGCCATGACCTCAAGCGCTTTTCTGACGCCTATGACTTTATGATCCGGCTGCGGTATTGCCTTCATCTGGAAAGCGGCCGAAAAAACGACATCCTCTCTTTTGAATATCAGCGTGCTATAGCCTCCCGCCTGGGCTTCCGCGATTCAAGCAAATTCAGCGGGGCTGAGCGCATGATGCGGTATTACTATCTCAAGGGCCGGGTCATACGCGACATATCGCATGAGGTGATGGTCAGATGCAGCAGGCAGTACTCACCGATCTTCAGGGATTTTACCAAAAAGCGGCTCACCGACGATTTTTTGCTTTCGGGCGGAAAGCTGATCGCCAAAAAGGAAACGGTCTTCTCCGGACAGTCTGAAAAAATTATGGAGGCATTTTATCATTTCTCAAAAACCGATAAGGGCTTCAGCGCCAGGCTGCGCGAACTGATACGGGAGAACCTGCCCAGAATAAACAGACGCACAAGAAGCATTCCGGCTGCAGTCAATCATTTCCGTGAGATCATGAAGGGACGCCGCGTGTACGAGACACTCAGAGAGATGCACGAAAGGGGCGTGTTAGGCAGGTTCATCCCTGAATTCGGCGCCCTGCGCTCGCTTGTGGTGCATGAGGCCTATCATATGTACACGGTTGACGAGCATACGCTTCTGGCGATCAGAAATCTCGAGCGCCTCAGGACAACGACCGTGAAAAGCCTTGAAGCGCTGAAAGAGATCATCCTCGGCATGGAGCAGCTCGATGTGCTTTTTCTTTCGATCCTCTTCCATGACATCGGCAAGGCAGTTGGAAGGCATCACGAGGAAGAGGGTTATAAGAGACTCAAGTCCATCATGGAACGTCTGAATATGAAGCCGGACAAAAGGCTCAGGATCGAATTTCTCGTCAGAAACCATGTGCTGATGTCACGGATTGCCATGACCAGGGAGATCGATGACCCTGAACTGATCGCCTTCTTTGCCGACGCTGTCGGAGACACGGAGAACCTCAAGGCAATCTATCTCATTACCTATGCCGATATGTCTGCGGTGAACCCGCTGTTTTGGAATGCGTGGAAGGCCTCGCTGCTGAGGGAGCTGTATGAGAGGACCTCTCAGTATCTCTCCGGCACGGGCGTTGTTGGCAGAGGCCATGATGCCGCAGCTCTTTTTCCGGGGAATGCAGCCCTGCAGAAGGAATTCTCCCTGTTCCTTGAGGCCATGCCTGACCGGTATCTCCTTTCAACGACTGACGCAAGGCTGAAAGAGGATTTCCTGCTCTATCAGCAGACCTCAGCCCGCAGCACGGCAGTGCGCATTGATGTGATGCCGGACGGCATTGCCGAGATCGTTATCTGCGCATCTGACGCCCCGGGCCTCTTCTCGCGGATCGTCGGATTCCTCTGCATGAGAAGATTAAATATTGTTCATGGAAGGATATATACTGGAAAGCATGGAATTGTTATTGATAAAATTGCAGTCTCCAACTGGAAGGACGTCTGGTGGAACGGGCTTGAACAGGATATCGTAAGCGGTCTTGAAGAAACCGTGATGAAGAGAAAGGACATACAGTTGGCCTGTTCGAACCCCGAGGCGCACGGGCTTTTCGATGCCTTTGTGGAACTCGACAATGAGTCATCTGATCTGTACACGCTTGTCGAGATATTTTCCCAGGACAGGATAGGTTTGCTGTACGACATAGCGAAGATCTTTTATCAGAAGGGAGTGGGCGTTGAATCTGCCCGCATCAATACAGAGGCCAGCCTTGCGCAGGACATCTTCTCTCTTCGCTGCGGCGGCAGCAAGCTGGATTATGAGACTGCGTATGAGATCCTGAAAGAACTATGGGATACACTAAAAAACTAAAAAACCATTCACTGCTGATTGCGTTTCTTCTGGCGCTGCTCGTCCTCGGGCTGGTGCTCAGGGGGCCGCATATTTCAAATACGCTCAAGAAGATCGTCCTTCCTGAACTGGAACTGGCAACAGGGAAGAGGGTGATCGCTCAGAAAATGTATATCAATATTTTCCCGCTCTTCATGGAGGCAAAAGACCTCAAGCTATTTGATGACGACGGCAACAAGATCCTTCTTGCCAAAAGGGTCAAGGCATATCTCGACATCTCGGGGCTCTTCAGCAGATCGCTCACGATCCGGAGACTTGTGATCAGGGAGCCGGTTATAGAGGCAACCGGGGAGCAGGCTGATGCAATAGAAAAGAATATTCGGGACTATCTCGCAAAGACACGCGAGGACAGTCTGAAGGTGAAGGTGAAGGCTGTGGAGGTCCGGCAGGCCAGGGCAGATCTTGGTTCTGCGAAGCTCAAGACCAGCCTTGCCCTTGAAGGCCTGAACGGGGAAGTCATATTCAACGAATCCCGGAAGATCAGCATTGACGCCAGGGTGGTGACCGTCCGCAGGGAGGGCCTGCCTGCCCTGAGCGGCGGCATTTCCGGGCAGGCGTCTGTCAGGGGTGATACGGTAACGATCAGAAAGATCGCCCTGAACACCCATGGATCGCAGCTCACGGCAGAGGGGACTGCCGGTCAGGGAGGGACTGCATTACAGACGGCAGGTACCATACTTATATCATCGTTCAAAGAGCTCTTTGGCCTGAAGCAGAGCGGCGAGGGCACGCTCAAGGTGAACGGCACCGTGCAGTACGCAAAGGAGAATACGACGCTGGACCTTTCACTTGCCGGTGATTTTCATCTCGAAACCCTGATGGAACTGCTGGAGGTCCACGAAAAGCTGGAAGGTCGGGTGGAGATCAAGGGAGAGATAAAGGGGCCGCTCAGGGAGATCGTCGCAAAGGGCAGTGCTGTCATGACCAGGGGCAATCTGTATGATGTTGAGATTGACAGGGTTGCCTGCAAGGTTGCCTATGAAAAGGGGACCATGCGTTTTTTCGACGGCGAAGGCAGACTTTATAACGGCAGGGCAACGGCCTCTGCCTCTATCGCATTGCCTGTTGTCAATCATTTTGCCCTTGATATCGATTTTGTTGATACAGACAGCAAGCCCCTTTTCAAACTGATCGGCTGGGACCCCGGTGTACCTGCCGGAAAGGTGAAGGGCAGCCTGCACCACGCGGGAGAATATTTCGCCCCCAGGGGGAACTTCGACTATACAAGCGCAGAGTCAGGAAAGGACATACTCGGCAGGGTGAAGGGTATGACCGGCAAGTATGATCTTGAGGGCGATATGCTGGCACTCTCAGAGCTGAGGATAAAGTCTGATAAATCTGAGGCTGTTGCCGGCGGCACGGTTGATTTGAAGCAGCAAACACTTAATCTGCCTATTGTCATGAACACCAGGGACCTGCATGAAGTCACGTCCCCTTACTACGAGCAATTGAAGGGCAACGGCAATTTTATCGGAAAGGTGACAGGGACCTTCGGCGACCCCATGATCAGCGGCAAGGTCACGATCTCGAAGGCGTTTATCGAAGGGTATCCTGCTGAAGTCATTACAGCAGCTCTGGTGTACCGCAGGCATCTGCTTCAGGTGAATGAACTCATAGCAGGCGACAACAAGGGGAGTGCTTCTGTCTCCGGAACAATAGCGTTTAAAGATGCCGCCGAGCTTTTTGATATTGCACGACCGACATGGGGGCTTCGCGCTCAGCTGAAGAATATCGAGAGCGAAAGGTTCGTGAAGATCTTCTTCCCCGGCTATTCGGGCAGAGGACGATTTTCTGCAGCCGCAAGGCTGGACGGCTTCGGCAAACTGCCTGAGATAAGCGCCGAGGTATCGCTTGATGCGGCGACTATTTTCGATGTCCCGGTCAGTGCAGCGTCCTTTGATTTCAGATACGCAGCATCGAAAATCGATTTCAGACGCATGGCAGTCAGGCAGGGGGAGTCGGTCGTCCGCGGCGATTTGACCATCTACCCGGACGAAACATTTTCGTACAAGGCTGCGTCCGACAGGGTCAGGCTGAGCGATGTCATTCAGCGGCCACTTCTGGGTGAAGTGATCGCCAGTCTTACCTCCGAAGGCCGGGGCACCTTTGATAACCCGACCATAACCATTGATGCCAGGATGATTGACGGAGCGCTCAGGGGAAAGCAGATCGGCAAGGGTGTGATCACCGCCTCGCTGAAGGATAAGGAGTTCACTGCAAAGGCAAAGCTCATCAATGACCGCATTACCGTATCAGCAAGGGGCAGGACCGACGGTATCATGCCCTGGGAGGCTACTGCCGATTTCCAGACAGGAAGATATGATTTTCTGATAACGTCAGTGCTTAAGGATATCCCGGAGGACCTTATCTTAAACCTCAATGGTTCGGTCTCTCTCCATGGAACACGCAATCATATTGCAGGTTCTGCATCGATCAGGCATGTTGTGCTTTCGATGTACGACCACAGTTTCAGGAACGAAGAGGAGATATCTCTTGACCTGAAAGACAGAGAGCTGTCCCTGGGCAGCATAGCCCTCAGAAGCGGCAGCACAGTACTGCGCGCAGGGGGAAGTGTCATTTTTGGCAAAAGCTATAATGTCTCTCTGGAGGGCAGTTCTGCCCTCTCGCCGTTCAAGAGTTTCTCTACGAGGTTGGGTGTCCTGAGGGGCGATGCTGTTTTTGTTGTCGGCATAAGCGGCGACTGGGAAACCCCCAAGATAAACGGAGGCATCAGTCTCACCGGCGCTGCCATAGGACTGAAGGACTACCCCTCTTATCGTATTACTGATCTCAAGGGCTACCTGTATATGGACAATGACAAGGTTGTGCTCCAGGACCTCAGCGGCAAACTCGGTGGCGGCGAGGTGGACCTGTCAGGCGTGCTGTATCTGAAGAAGTTTGCGTTTTCCCGGTTCTATGTGGAAGCGAGGATGAATAATATTACGAGTGTCCTGGCCCCGGAGTTTTCGATAAACTTCGGCGGGAGTCTTCTTTATAAGGGAACACCTCAGGCGCAGATGGTTTCGGGCAACCTTGACATCAACCGTGCGCGGTACCGGGAGCGCGTGGAATGGAAGAGCTGGCTGCTTCAGGCAAAGAAGCCGGAAAAGGTGCGCACGGATATTGCGAGTTATGAGAAGGCAAACCTGAATATCAGGATCACCGGCAAGGACAATATCTCCATTGATAATAACGTTGCACGGGCCATGGTCAGTTCTGATATGGTTTTGCGCGGGACCCTGTCTCATCCGGTGCTGTTTGGGAGGCTTGAAACAAAGGATGGCACTGTTTACTTCAGGAATAATGAGTTCAAGATACTGCATGCCAGCGCTGATTTCGCAGATCCGAACCGGCTAAATCCGGTGATCGCCATAGCGGCCGAGACAACGGTCAAGGGGTACAGGATCAAGATGAACCTTGAGGGGCAGCTCGATCATTTTAATATGTCCCTTGCCTCGGACCCGCCGCTGAAGGAGATGGACCTGCTTGCCCTGCTTACGGTAGGGCAGGCAGGCGGAGGCATCAAAGGCTTTGAGGCCGGTATAGGAGCCGGCGAGGCAACGTCCTTTGTGACCGGCAAGATGCAGGATGTGATTGAGGAACGGGTGCGCTCCCTGACCGGTCTTGACCGCTTTCAGATCGATCCCTATGTTTCAAAGACCACAGGGACGGTCGAGCCCCGGGTGACAGTATCCAAGCGCCTGCTCGGGGATAAGGTCTTTGTGACCTATACAAGCGCTGTGGGCAGCAAAGAAGAGCAGATCGTAAAGCTCGAATACTTTATGAATAAGAACGTATCGCTGATCGGCATCCGCGATGAGCGCGGCATTGCAGGCGGAGATGTTCGTTTCAGATTTGAGTTTAAGTAGAATAAGAACAGGTCAGGAAACGGATAAATGCTGAGAGAGAGAACAGAGATAACGATGCGCAGCATATGCAGACAGGCCTTCCTGATTACTGTCTGCTCCGTATGCTGTCTCTGCCTGCTTTTTTCTGCCCGGCCTGCTTCAGCCGCAACAATCGGCAGAGTAGAAATCTACGGACTCCATCTGATCGAAAAGCAGGAGATGCTTGAGATGCTCGGCCTCAGAGAGGGTGATGCCATAACGGCAGAAAGCATCCGGTCAGGCATCAAAAGGGCCTTTCGCAAGGGTATTTTTGACGATATTTCTGTCGATGCCTCAGACAGCGAACCGAGCCTCGTGACTGTTCAGATCAGGGAAAAAGATATGGTCCGCAAGGTTGACGTACAGGGGGACTACCCCCTTTCCGCCGGCAAGGTCAGGGATTTGCTTATTCTTAAGACGGCAGAGGTGATGCGCTATGATCTCGTTGATCAGGCGGCTGCAGACCTTGAGGAACACTTTGCCCTCCTGGGGTTTCCTGAAGCGAAGATCGAGATCACCGCATCCCGAAAAACAGTGCATGACCATAATGTGATTCTTACGGTCACGATCTCGGCAGGCTCGTCTCTTGTCATAAAGGCTCTGAAGATCAGCGGCACAGACCTTGTCGGTGCAGGCGACCTCCGGATATCTGCAGGTGATATCTTCGATCAGATCAGGATCAGAAAAGAACTGCAGCGAGTAAAGGAGCGCCTGAAAAAAGATGGATATTACAGGCCTGAGGTCGGGCCCTATGATTTTCAGGACGGCATCCTGACGGTAGCAATCAAGCCGGGAAAGAAGCTCGAAACTGTTATTGATGGCAACAGCGTGATATCAACCCGGCGCCTCGAAAAGGAGATGCCTTTCTTTGAGAGCGAAATGTTCAACGATGAGGCTGTTGACGAAGCGGTGAACAGGATGCTCGCTCTCTATCACATGGAGGGTTATTCCCTTGCCCAGATAGCGCCTGTGGTGCGGGCGGAACAGGAGCAGATCCAGGTGACTTTCTTCGTGTTTGAAGGCAGGCAGACCAGGGTCGGGGCCATCCGTTTCAGCGGGGCAACGCTCCCCGCGGGCATACTGCAGAGTGTGCTTGAACTGAAAGAGGGCGGCCCGTACAATCCTGACCTGAGACAGCGCGACAGGGATACGCTCGGAGAATACTATACTGCCCTTGGATATCTCGAGGCCTGGGTCGGCGAGATCGAAGTCAGGACTGATGAGGCCACCGGCAGGATCGACCTGAACGTGCCTGTTGAGGAAGGCATGCTCACAACCATAGAGATGCTGGATATCAATGGCGTTGATGAGGAGAAGAAGAGAAAATTCCTCGCCCTTATCCCCCCCCGCGAGGGGCAGCCCTATAATGAAGTTGAGATATTGGATGCCCGCTTCCGGATCATCGACCAGTATGCACGGGAGGGATATGCCAATATCGATGTGGTCGTTCAGCGCACGATCGAGAAGCACCGTGCCAGGGTCCTCTTTATCATAAATGAAGGCAGGAAAAAGACGATCGGCAAGACCGTTGTGGCCGGCAATGAGCGGACGCGGTATGGTGTTATCAAGAGAGAGATTGCACATACTGAAGGCTCTCCCTACAGTTTCAGCGCCCTTGCCCGGGAGCGTCAGAAACTTTACAAACTCGGTCTCTTCACCACCGTAGAGATAGAGGCGTCTGAGGCGGATGGCGATCAGCAGGATCTCCTTGTGCGTGTTAAGGAAGGTAATGCCGGGACCTTTGAATTCGGGGTCGGATATGCCGAGTACGAACATTTCAGAAGTTTTTTCGAAATTGGGTACAGAAACCTTTTTGGCATGAACCGGCAGGGGCTGTTCAGGACCGAGCTCAGTTCACTTGCCCGAAGGTTTATCCTGCAATATAACGAACCCTGGTTCATGGGGACCACCCTGCCGCTCAGGGTCTTACTCCTGCATGAAAATAAAAAGGAACTCACCGCCCCCTCCCGGGAGGTCCGGTATCAGCTTGAACGCAATTCGGTAACTGTCGGCATCGAAAAGAAACTGTCTGATACGGTAAAGAGCGAACTCTATTACGAGTTCTCGCTGGTGAAAACAACGGATGTCCAGCCTGATGTGGTACTGAGCAGAGAGGATGTCGGGACCCTCGCGATCAGCTCTGTGCGTACCTCACTTATTTTTGATACACGCGATAATCCTTTTGAGCCGAAAAAGGGCCTGCTTGCCGGCATAACGCTCAAGATCGCCTCGCCGCTGCTTTTCTCAGAAACACATTTTGCGAAGGTGACGGCCTATGCCAGCTTCTTTCAGGAACTGCATAAGAGGGTTGTTCTGGGCCTTTCGGCCCGTGGAGGCATTGCCCAGGGTTTCGGCAAGACGGACGAACTCCCCATTGTTGAGCGGTATTTCCTGGGCGGCAGGTCGTCAGTGCGGGGATATGAGCAGGATATGCTCGGCCCGAAGGGCAGCGACGGCAATGCTACAGGAGGAGATGCCTTTGTCATGGGAAACGTGGAGTTGAGAACTGACATAGGCAGGAGCATCAGCCTCGTGCCATTCCTGGATTTCGGCAATGTCTGGATCAATATAACCGACTTATCGCCTGCTGACATAAAATATACGGTAGGGTTGGGGTTGCGGTATGCAACTCCTGTTGGCCCCTTAAGGGTGGATTACGGATATAAGCTGACACGGGATGACATCTGCGTTGACCGGACTGCCCCCCTGCCGCCGAAATGCTCGCCTGAAAGCCGGGGAGAGATACACTTCAGTATCGGTCATGCGTTTTGAGGAGCGCGAAGCATGAGGAGAAAAATGAAAGAAGCACAGGATAGAAGGATAACCCTTCAGATGCGGATGGTGGCTCTCCTCCCCTTTCCAAGGGCCAAAAGTAGGTGCTTTAAGCAGAGGTTGGGTGGGGTATCGGAAAATGTTAGAAAACCTCCCCACGCCCCTGCTTGGTAAGGAGTGGATTCTTGAATCCATCCACTCATAACTTAATGCTTACAGGGATGATTGAAATGCTTATGAGAGTAATGAAGAGTTTTATGATATTTTTTCTGTTCTTCAGTCTTCATGCTTTATGTTTCAAGGGCGACAGCCACGCTGCCCTTTATGACCGCGTCATTGCCTTTGTTGACGATCATGCCATAACCCTGAGTGAGCTTGAAGAGAACTATAAGAATACAAATATCCTTTCCCGCAGCGTCACCCATGAAGAAGTCCTCAATACGATGATCAACAGGGTAATACTGCTTAAGGAGGCGAAGAAATACCGCATTGAGGCCCCGACGATCGACGAGGTGCTGAAGGAGTATATCGATCTCAAGATACGGGCGTTTATCCGGGTGAATGACGCTGATATAGAGAAGTTCTATAACGCAAACAGACAGAATTTTCAGGGCAGGGATTATGAGGACGTAAGGGATGAGATCGACATGTTCCTTACGGAAAAGGAACTGAACGAGCGGCTCAAGGTGACCCTGAACGAACTCAGAAAAAAGACCTATATCCGGATATACCTTGATACGGAATGACGGATATCGGTGATATGTTGTCTATATTGGCAATATCCCCTCTGCCAGCTTGGTAGTTGTGCAATAGATGTGGCGTGCCCCCGGATTTTTTCATTTGAGGGGGCAATCTGGCTTAAATCAGCGGCGTGCTACTGCCCGGCGGCTGGATTTGCCTTTCAGTTCTGAGGCGGAATTGTATTGCAGTGGATACTTCTCAGGATTTTCAAGATTGTCAATTTCCAGGTCGACATCAAGCTCCGGCCAATATAAATGATAATCGTAAAGAAGCTGAACGTTTTGTATGGAATGAAGTGTTTGATCTCTAAAAAAAGGATATTCTTTGTAGCCGAGAAAATACTCCTTTTCCTTCACATAAAGCCATAAGCCGAAGGGGGTTATATTTTCAACGCTTGCCGAAATGTTTTTGCCAGGTCTTAATAATTTCATGTTTTCGATCCTCGACTATTTGCTGTATTTCATTCAGTTTCCTGGGGTTTAATCCATGATACACTGCCAACGAGACAATGGGCTCCAGCCAGATTTTGCTTCCCCATCACCGCTGGTTACATGAACATGCATTCGCTCTTCCTCATTTGAGAGAAAATAAAACCTATATCCTTATTTCTCGGAAGATCGAAGGGCTCATCGGCTTTGAATTTAGAACAAATTGACTCTTTTTGCAATACCTCCTCAGTGATTTGTCTCTCTATGGAATAGAGATAGATAAGAAATTCTCCTTGTGGTCTAAGCCACGAGTAATTGAGCTTTGAGTAAGATGAAAATTGACCGGAACGCCAGGCGGTCTCAGGCCCCAGGTTTTTTGCTTTTTGCATTATTTCGCGCAGTTTGTGATACACTAAGCGCAATTTGATCGGCATTACTAAGCGTTAGGAGGGGGGCTTTGGTATTGTTTCTGCATAGTCCGTTTCTCATCATAAAGAGCAGCAATCCACAGTTTCCACGAAAAACAGCGCAGAGCTTTTGTCACGGAGCTGCCTGCATCGGGTGCGGCAATCTCTGCCTTTAACAACGGGATTTATGGTGCAGATCGGATAATGCGATAGTAGTTTACATCTACGTTTATAACGGAGGGGACGTATGAAAAAACTTGCGCTGTCTTTTCTATTAGCGATAGGTACTATGATGTCTTTGTTTGCAATCGAAAGTGAGGCAATCACCTCCAGTTGTCTGAAAACACTTCACAAACAGGCTATCAGCGATGCAATAAATCTGACACCCCAGGATCTCAAAGCGATTCTCAAAGAAGTGGAAGCAGCAATGCACAAACAGATTGATACCATTCATGCTACTGCGCCCAAAGATAGGTTCCCTTTTGCAGCGTGCTATGAGTCCGTACTGGATGAAATAAAGGCAGGAGATAAGAGGCGCCCTGAATACTTATCAAGAATGATAACCCATATCACCATATATCCTTTTCTGAAATACAGTCCAATAGAAACATATGAATCATGCAATGAAATCAATGTGCTGAATGGGGCAACGGTCATATATGACGGATTTACTGAAAGAAGTATATCCAGTAAGTATGCGGAATATTCGCATAAATACGAAAATAAGCGGGCTGTAATCAATCTGCAGCAGTTCTACTCCCTGATGGTGAATGATATTGCTGATGTGTGGACATCAATATGGAAAGCATCAGGCCGTGATATTTCCGATCTGCCCAAGACAGGAACATTGGTAAGAGGAAAGATCAATGAAGAAAAAACTGTATCTGAGAAAACTATTGAACCGAGAGGTAGCGAGCAGCAGGGCAGCACAGGGATAATTACGAATTCTGATCTGGGCAAATACAGAAATCCATCTGATGGAAAATATACGGGAAGCCAGAACGATTTGCCCCAGTCTGATCCTGAACAAAAAGACTGGAAAAAGAATATTCCTGGCACAAAAGGCTCACCAGAGATTTTTAATCCCCCCAAAATAGATTACGAAAAGAAAATGAAAGAAATGAGAGAATCCAAAGAAGGGAAAGAGCTGGAAAATCGCGCTTATGAAAGATGCCTTGAGGGTAATAGCAGAGCCCAGTCATATTATGCAAATTGTATAAATAATGCAAGGGCAACCAGGGGATTGCATGGAGTGGAATCAGTGTCATGTGGAGCGCCCCACTATGAGAAGTGTGTTAAACCTGCGCCGTGAGTTAAACAGTTACCAGAATCGGCAGCAGTATATTGCGTTTGACGACTTTTTTGTGTATGATTTTTGCATTATAAGCGGGGCAACGTATTGGGGAGGGGCTTATGTATTTGAGAGGGTTGAGGGGCTCGGTTGGGCTTAGCCCCTGCGTCAGTATCACGTCACGTCAAGTTTTAATAGATCGACATCCTGCATGGCATATTCCATATCAGCAATGGTATGGTTTTTTTGTCTGCTGAACTTAGATGATATTGAAAACATTGAGGGGGGAAGAACGTGGGACAGAAAAATATGACTGGTATGGCAGTGACGAGAAGAGATTTATCCGAAAAGGGTGTAACACAAAGGGGCGTTTGCAATATTGAAGACATTTGGGAGGACGGGGATATGAAGAATAAGAGCCACTTGATTTATTTAAGCTTGCTTGTTCTGGTTTTTTCATTGTTTGTTGGCGGAGTTGCTGAAGCGACAGTTCCCCAGACCATCAATTATCAGGGTTTTCTCACAAATACAGCAGGGCAGCCGGTTAATGGGCCGGTAACGATAGTTTTTTCTTTATATGATATGGATTCAGGCGGCACGGCATTATGGTCAGAGACTCATCAAAATGTAGATCTGATTAAAGGCGTTTACAGTGTAATACTTGGCAATGGCAATCCAACGCCTGTTGTGATAAATCTTCCATTTGATGTCCAATACTATCTTGGCGTAAAGGTGGGAACGGATCAGGAGATGACGCCAAGACAGGTTCTGACTGCGGTGCCCTATGCATTTCGTGCCCTGACAGTGCCGGCGGCAAGCATTACGTCTGAGCAGATTGCTCCTGGTTCCATTACGGTGGAGAAGCTCGCTGATATGTGCGCAGTCGGAGAAGTGCTGAAGAAGACGGCATCGGGCTGGGTCTGTGGTGCCCCCCCTTGTATACCGAATGTTTTTGTGAACTGCTACAGCGGGCCTGCAAATACGCTTAACATCGGTTCCTGCAAGTCTGGCATACGGCGCTGCAGCGCACAGGGCAGCTTCGGCCTCTGCGAAGGAGAGATTTTGCCAGTAAGCGAAGTTTGCGACGGGCTTGACAATGACTGCGACGGCATCGTTGATAATGCACTAAACGCTCCAGCATGGTCTCGTGATAATGATGGGGACGGTTTTGGCAATCCAAATGACACGATCGTCTCCTGTACCCAGCCCGCGGGTTATGTGGCAAATAGCAGGGACTGCAATGACACCCTTACATCGGTATTTCAGACCACCGGTATGGACCCAATCAGAATGGTCGGCGGCATTGAGATATGCGGAGATGGTTTTGACAATAACTGCAATGGGCAGACTGATGAAGTCAGTTGTCTGGCTGCGGCCTGCAATGCCATGGAGATCGTCAGTTTCAACTGCAATGGCAATTTAGGGTGTCTCCAGTATCTGCCTCCGGTATCTGGTGCTTGTTCTAATGCTCTCGGTACGGTCCGGACATGTCTGGAGGGCAGTCACTGTATGGAACAAACCGGTGGTATTGCGTATTACTGTGCAATCCAGCACTGCAGGCCGCAATGGGAGGCTGCCTTTGGAGCCTTTCCTCCGGCATGCACTGATGGTGAAACGCTTGCTTGCGGATCAACTGTCGGAGAATGCAGGCAAGGCACTCAGAGCTGTGCAGGCGGACAGTGGGGTGCCTGCACCGGCAGCATCGATCCTGTCGCAGAAATCTGCGGTGACGGCAAGGACAATAACTGCAATGGCGTGATTGACGAGCCAGGAGCTTGGTATTTTGATGGTGACGGAGATGGGTTTGGCGATTTTAGCCAGGAACTTAGCCAATGCGAGCAGCCTGTGGGATATGTTGACAATCAATTCGATTGTGTCGACACCGATGCTTCTATTCATCCCGATGCGCTCGAAGTCTGCGACGCCATTGATAACAACTGTGATGGATACACAGACGAGGGATGTCCTTCGTGCTCAGATCTGATCAAAAATGGTGACGAGACGGACATTGATTGCGGCGGACCAATGTGCGGCCCAAGCTGTGTCCCGAATCAGTCCTGTATTATCGATAGTGATTGTATAACCTGGCTCTGTGGCGCCGCCGGTAAGTGTACCGGATGTTTACTTGATTCTCAATGTGCGAGCGGTGTGTGTAATCAACTGTCGGGTTTTTGCAATCCTAACTGAAGGCAGGAGGTGCGACATGACTCTTGATATCAGGGTGGCCTTGCGCTTGGCAATTGTGGCTTCGATGTCAGTAATTATTTTCCTGAGTCCAATCGGCAGTTATGCTGCAAGTTATACTCAGCAGGCAAGTGTTGTAAGCAGTGGCGGTGGATCTGAAAACTCAGCCGGATATGTTCAGAATTCCACTCTGGGGCAATCATCGGCTACAGGTCTCTCCTCTGGATCGAGCTATCTGAACTATGCAGGGTTTTGGCATATACAGAATTCAATGAGCGATAACGAGTCGCCTGCTGATGGTTCACTGACAGCCACGTCTGGCAACGGACAGGTGATCCTGAACTGGACGTCAGCAACAGACAGCGGCAGCGGCTTGTTCTCCACTCCCTACAAGCTTGTGAGAGCCTCGGGGGCAACACCTCCTGCCGACTGTAACAGTAATGCGATTTATCAGGGAACTGGTCTTGCTTATACTGACACAGGCCTTACCAATGGTCAGACCTATTCCTACCGCCTCTGTGCAACAGACGGTGCAGGCAATGTGTCAATAGGTGCAACGGCAACTGCAATACCGACTGCGCCTTATACAAAAGTGATCGTTCTCACCCCTAACGGTGGCGAGAAGATCATGACCGGCACTACGTATCAGGTCACCTGGGGAGCGCCAGCGACCGCGGTTAAATTTACCCTCCAATATTCAATAAACAACGGGACCGTCTGGAAGACCATTGCAACCAATGTAACAGGAACAAGTTATAACTGGACAGTGCCTGCGCAGACAGCGAACAAGCCGAACTCACTGATCAAGGTAATAGGCTTTAACTCAGTTGGCGGACAGGTCGGATTTGACCAGTCGAATGTCAAATTCCTGATGTATGTAGTAAGGGTAACGTCACCCAATGGCGGAGAAAGCTGGAACTCAGGGACTGTGCACCCAATAACCTGGACGACCGGCGCGAGCATCAAGCCGATCTCCAAGGTGAACCTTTACTACAAGATTGATGCGACCGGGTATAAGCTGATCACTTCATTCACCGGTACAAATCCAGGGACATACAACTGGACAGTGCCGACAGTTACAGCCAACAAGCTTGCCTCGAAGGTGAAGGTAGAGCTGCAATATACAGGGATAACGGCAAAGGGCAATGACCTCAATGATGCCAACTTTACGATCAAGCCTGCAGGTGCTCCGTCGCAGAACTCAGTGGCTGGGGAATCATCTGAGTATCTGATCCAGAGGGTAGGCGCAACTGATACCGGCATCGCGGTAACAGAGGATGCGATGAGTGTGGCTGACGAGTCTTTGACAACAGACAACCAGACGGCAGACGGGCAGATGATTGTCTGGGCAGAGCCTGATTACAATGCCGTAGGGATCGGTATGAAGTCCGGAAATGCCGCAGAGGCACTTACTGGGGAATATCTCACTGCCCTGTATGGAGAGGACCTCATTACTCTCAACCTCGATCGTATTTTGCACACGATTGTCGACGGACATCTGACCATGACAACAGACAAGGGAAGTTATAAGGGTTTGGTCAGGGAAGATGGAAGCATATTTACGATCACGGGAGCGGAAGATACAGGGATCTTTGGTATAGGTATGAAGAAGACAGAGGCCTCTTTGATTAATGGCACTTACCGGATAAGTGAGATGCTCAAAGACGGGGAGTCTTCATCTGTCAAGGCAACGGAGATCTCTTTTAACGGAGGCGGTGGCTATACAATTACAGATGGGACAGATACTGTTGCCGGAACATACTCTCTTACACCAGAGGGGACTTTTGAGACCTCAGAGGGTGACACGATTATTGTTAGCCCTGACGGTGAAGTTATCACGATAAGTGGCCAGTCAGGCAGTGAGTCGAGGCTTGCCATAGGAATTAAGAAAAAGTAGGCATAACTGTTAACGGCGGGGCCTAATGCGCCCTGCCTTCGTTTCCTTGCAGCAAGTAAGGAGCGTTTAGTCTTTGCCTATGAGAGACAGGAAGTTTTGCAGAGAGATTACGGTGACGCCGTGCTGGGACAGATACGAAGATACTGTCTTGTCATCTGCAATGTCTTTGTCTCCTGTGACAAGGTATTTTGCGCGTCCACGCACAGCAGTCTCGATGATGACATCATCGTCTGGGTCCCGGCAGATGTTGAGATTGCCTTTCAGCGTAATCCGTTCTGCTTTGCTGATATTGAATCGATGATGTCCTTGATTTCCTGCGGACTGAAGCGATACATCAAACAGAACTTGGGACGGAGGATGACTTCTGCTAACTCAACGATCTGCTGTTCAGATACAAGAAGCCGGAATGTTTCCTTTTCCCATGCGTCAATCAGACCAACAGCCGTTTTTGATGAGGCGATAAGGGAAGAAATCCAAATATTAGTGTCAACAACGACTTTCACGAGCGCGCCTCTCAGCACGGACCTCCTTAATTGCTTCCTCAATATCGGCTTGAATTTCCTCTTCTGTAAAGCGGGCAGCTTTGCTGCGAATGGAGCGAAGTGCTTTGTCGAATCGCATTTGCCAGTCATCCCTGGACAATATCTGTATCTGAACTTTTTGCTTTTCTTTCATGCGAATTTTCTTGGCGGGCCTGAAAACGCCATTTTCATAAACAGCCTCTATCACTTTAGACATAATGCTTTTGCCTCCCCTGGAGATATGTGCTGATGGCATCTTTGATGTTTTCCATTGCCTCTTCTTCGGAATCTCCCTGGCTGTGGCAGCCGGGAAGGGCAGGGCAATGGGCATCATATCCATATTCTGACCTGTTTATAACGACCGTGTATTTCATGGTTTTAATCTATCACATGCCTCATTGCTTGTCAAAAACGAGGGGGGCTTATGCTGCGATATAAATATACTGGCCTTCGCTCGGATTAGAATTGGTAGGCGGTGAAAAAGGGGAAATAAAGTGTTTATACCTCAAGACTTTTCGGAATCTTCGCCAAATCAGATTTCTGGGAAACCACTTTAGGAACATCCTATATACAACATAAGCTGTGGATGAAATTCGTTTTTTTCTTTCCTTGTTCGTTTCTTGATATAATTCTACAAAGTAATGAATATAAACACTCTGAAGCAGGCGGTAGAATCTGGCAAAATCTGCTTTTGACACGAAAGAGATTACTGTCTATATCATTGCTGCGTATAAACCCGATGTAGAACATTTTATGGATGACTACAGATCACGGAGGAAATATGGGAGCTAAGACTGCATCAAGTGCCTGCCCGTTGTGCGGAGGGAGTAAAACTCAGGGAACCACTACGTTTACGGTTGAACTTGGGTTTGGTGTTGTAGTCGCTCGTGATGTTCCTGCAACTGTCTGTGCGCAATGCGGTGCCGATTGGATCAGCGATGCCATTGCCGCCAAGCTTGAGGGCATTGTTGATGATGCCCGGCAGAAGCATCATATGGTAGAAGTGACCAGTCTGGCATAGTCCTGTGTCGTCGGGTGGCTTCAAAAACGGCGTATCCATACATAACCGCAGACAGGTCATCAGCTGGTGTCTTTTTGATTTTGCGAATTCGAGTTATTCTGCTGTCATCGCTGCCGTCATATTCCCGGTATTCTATGTCTCCTCCATTGTCGGCAATGCCTCGGGCCAGGGAGATGTCTGGTGGGGGAGGGCCATCTCGCTCAGCATGGCCTTCGTTGCCCTCTCTTCGCCCTTCCTCGGCGGCATTGCCGATTACAGCGGCAGACGGAAGCGTCTTCTCCTGCTGTACACCACTGTCTGTGTTGCGGCTGTAGCAATGTTCTCTCTTTTGGAAAAGGGCATGGTGCTTGAGGGCTTTCTGCTTGTGCTCATTGCCAATATCGGCATGGAAGGGGGCCTGGTTTTTTATAATTCCTTTCTTCCGGAGATAGCAGATAAACAATACCAGGGCCGTGTATCTGCCTGGGGCTTTGGTGTGGGCTATGCCGGTTCGATCCTCTCCCTGCTCTTTGCACTGCCCCTGGTGAAGACAGGCCGGTTCTCGGAGACCTGGATCATGGTCTCCTGCTTTTTTGCTCTCTGTTCCCTTCCTGCCTTTATCTTTCTTCCGAAAGATAAAAAGACAGGCCTATCCGTGATAGGTTCTGCAGCAAAGGGCTCGGCTTATTTCCTGTCTGTCATGAAGGAGATTTTCGCTAATCGCCCGCTGAGAAGGTTCATGGTCTCTTATCTGGTGTATGAGGACGGCGTGAATACGGTCATTGTCTTTTCTGGCATCTTCGCAGCCACGACACTCGGTTTTTCCCCGCAGGAACTGATCGGTCTCTATCTTATTGTTCAGATAACTGCGCTTTCAGGAGCATTTGTTATGGCAAGGCCCATTGACGTCTGGGGGCCGAAGAGGGTCGTGACTATTTCCCTCCTGCTCTGGTCCACGGTGGCTGTAGCCGCCTATTTCATTGAAGCAAAGACCGAGTTCTTTGTTCTTGCATCAGTTGCAGGTCTTGGGCTCGGCACTGTCCAGGCAGCAAGCAGGGCATTCTTTACGCAGTTCATTCCGCAGGGCAGGGAGAGCGAGTACTTCGGGACCTATTCCCTTGTCGGCAAATCGTCTGCTGTAGCCGGTCCTCTTCTGTTTGGCTATATCTCGACAGCATTTGAAAGTCAGAGGCCTGCGATACTGACTGTTTCGCTCTTCTTTATCACCGGTCTGATGATCCTTTTGACGGTGAGAGGAGGCGGTCCGAATATCAGGACTGAGGAAGACCCTGCGTAAATTTTCAGGATAGGGATGGTTATGGAAGTACGGATAATATTGGGCTGTTATTTTTCGTGCATCTTCACAACATCTTCATCCTCCACCTCGAGGATAAAGGAAGGGGAGCCTTCTGCCAGTGAGTCGACTGCATAGAGTTTTACTGCCCTTTCTTTTCCTTTTACAGCCACCTTCTGCTGGCCGGTAACCGAAAGATGGCCGAATGAATTATTGACAAGCGGATCTCTTATCCTCTCCAGCGTGTGCTCGGAGATAAGGATATGCGCATGATATTTCTTTGTCAGGGACTCGATCCTCGAACAGAGGTTTACCGTGTCGCCAATTGCCGTATATTCCATCTTCTTGCCCTCTGATCCAATATTGCCGACAAGTACCTCGCCGGTATTGATCCCGATCCCGATATCCAGCCTGGCCTTTCCCTCGGATTCCCACTTTTGCTGAAGCTCTGCAAGCGCGGTCATCATGTTCAGGGCGCAGCGCACGGCGAGTTCCGGATGGTTATCCTGCGGCAGGGGTGCGCCCCAGAAAGCGAATATTGCATCGCCGATGAACTTATCAAGCGTGCCCTCCCATCTAAAGACGATCTCCGTCATGGCCCTGAGATACTCATTGAGCAGGGCCACGACATGCTCAGGCGTGTGCTCTTCTGAGAAGGTGGTGAAACCCCTGATGTCGGAAAAAAGCACTGTCACCTCTCTCCGGTCGCCTCCCATCTGCGCCATGGCCGGGTTCTTTATGAGTTCGTTCACGACCCGCTCTGTGACGTAACTCGAAAACATCTTCCTGATGTCCCTGGCCTTTTTCTCTTCCCCGAAATACCGGTGGCCTATTATGAACATGCCGCCCAATATGATATTGGCTATCGGGTATACGAGGTGCATCCGGTAGCCGTGCATAAAGAATGCTTCTCCTGCAACGAAACTTGCCACGGTCAGCGACAGGAACAACAGAATTGCATATGCGGCCCTCAGACGGTTACAGAAGATAGTGATCAGGATTCCGGTGATGAGCACCACCAGCAGGTCGATAACAAGCGGTATCGGTCTGATAAAATTCCTGCTCAGAATGTTCGCCACTACGGTTGCATTTTTTTCTACGCCGGGCATATTCGCAGAGAAGGGCGTTGTCTTCATATCATAGGTAGCTATTGCGGAGGTGCCGATAAAAACTATTTTATCTTTGAATAAGTTTCTGTCAAGCGCATCTGAAAGGACAGCGGCCGCTGATATGTGGCGTATTGATCCCTCTTTACCGAAATAGTTGATCTGCAGACGGCCGAATTCATCGGTAGGGATTACCGTGTCGCCAAGACCGATGCCGATGCCTCCGAGTATACTCAGGTCTGCAGGCCCTAATCCTTTTGCAAGGGTTGCGACATGCAGGCCCAAAGAAGGCAAGAACTCGCTGCCGTACTGAATGAAGGTAGACTCGAGCCTCAGCCTGCCATCCATGTCAGGGATTGAATAGACATGACCGTAGCGCGCAGAGCCGCCGAGCGGTTCATGCGGCAGAAGGGACCTGCTGGCGGAGATGGGCATCATATATTTCTGGCTTTCAACCTTGCCGATAGCCATGTCATAGAGGACCTCAGGCAGTTCTCCCTCAAAGGTCTTTCCGGGTATCACCTCAAAACCGAGCGCCACGACAAGACGGTCCTTGTATTTCGCAAAGACATTTGCAAGTGCCTGATCTGCATCCGGCGTCTCCCTTTCAGGATAAAAAATATCGAGACCCACTGCCATGGGTTTACCGGCAAAGACCTTCTCGATGAGTTCGGCCTGGAGCATCCTGTCCCAGGGCCATCTGCCATATTCTGAAAGACTTTGTTCGTCGATTGTCACAATCAGGATATTTTCGGGTACAGCCGGAGGCGAGAAGACATTTCTTATCTTGAAGCGATAATCGACCAGGAGCGTCTCCAGATACTCGTCGATTACTGCAGGATTAATAAGTGAAAGCAGTATAAAGGCAACGGTCATCAGAAGCGGGACGACAAAGGTCACCTTCCCTAACCATGAAGCCTTCAGCTTAGCTGTCAAGCCTTCCAATCCGATGATGCTGATCTCCTATTTAATCGCGATGGATGTAGTATAAACGGTTCCACCGGAAAGACTGACCTGCAGCTGCCAATCTCCCCGTGACAGTTCCCGCGAGTCCAGTCTGTATATATATACCCTGCCTGATGCGGCGTAGCGGAAGGTATTTCCGCTGTTGTAACCCCTTGCTGAAACCGGGGTTAGCGGCAATCCGCTCGGCAGGCCGCCGGAATACTTCTGGAGCACGAGAGTCGCCACGGCATTTGTCACTTCGCTGCCCAGAGCATCATAAAGACGAAACTCTATGGGCACAACCTCTCCCGAACCAAAGGGCAGTCCGAAACTGACGGGCTCAACGAAAACACAGGCGATGTCAGGCGCGGTTCTGAAGATCCAGTCAAGTGATGCTAAGGGATTGCCGGCAAGGTCAGTCATGCCGCCGATTCCTCCCAGAATACTCGCTGTGTAGTCAGTGAGAAAGGACAGATTGCCTGATGGTGTAAAGGTCGCAGTCCTTGTGGCCCCGTTGTAAGCAACCGTGCCTGCTATAGCTCCGGCCCCGTCGCTGAGCGAGAAGGTGGCATTGTCTATTGTCAGAGGGTCCATATCCTCGCTGAAGGTGATCGAGACTGTGGTATTGACAGGCACGTTTGTTGCGCCGACGCCAGGCAGCATGGAGATGACGGTCGGCGGAGTAGCATCCGAGATGAACAGCGTATATGCCTGACTGCCAAAGCAGCCGTTTGAATCAGTTGCCCTGACCGTGAAATTGAAGGTCCCTGCTGCTGTCGGCGTGCCAGAGAGCACGCCTGCTGCTGAGAGAGTCAGGCCTGCGGGAAGCGCTCCTGCTGTTACTGAATAGGTGTATGTCCCAACACCGCCGGAGGCAGTTATAATCTGGCTGTACGCAGAGTCAGTTGCCCCATTTGGAAGCACCGCAGGGTTGATGATTATCGTCGGGCAGTTGATGAAAAGCGTGTAAGCCCTGGATCCGGTGCAGCCATTTGAATCAGTTGCCATCACCGTGAAATTAAATGTGCCTGTGGCTGTTGGTGTACCGGAAAGCAGACCTGCTGCTGAGAGAGTCAGGCCTGTCGGCAATGCACCTGCTGTGATGGTGTAGGTGTAAGCACCGACGCCACCAGATGCGGTGATCGTTTGACTGTAGACAGCATTGGCAGTGCCATTAGGCAGTCCGGCAGGTGCAAGGCTTATGGTCGGGCATCCTATGACCAGTGTGTATGCCCTCGTTCCGAAGCAGCCGTTCGTATCAGTTGCCGTGACCGTGAAGTTGAACGTGCCGGTAACCGCAGTTATGCCGGAAAGCAGGCCGCCTGCTGAGATCGTGATTCCTGCGGGCAGTGTGCCTGCTGTGACTGTGTAAGTGTATGCCCCAACTCCTCCGCTCGCTGTGACCGTCTGGTTGTACGCTATAGTTGCTGTGCCGTTGGGCAGTGCTGCAGGTGCAACTGTTATGGTTGGGCAGTTGATCGTAATAGAGTATGACAGCACACCAGTGCAGCCGTTTGTGTCGGTCGCTGTTACGTCAAAGTTAAACGGCCCGGTGGCTGTTGGCGTTCCT
>JACRHC010000129.1 GCA_016217675.1 Nitrospirota bacterium | reverse complement strand
TTCGGAAATGGAATCCATGTTCGATGCCTTTGATGAACCTTTTTCAGATACGTCGCTTATTCCGACCATGGCATTGGCAAAATTTACCCGGGAAAGGATAACGGTCGCCCTGTCCGGAGATGGAGGAGACGAGATCTTCGGAGGGTATGTAACCTATATTGCCGACGCATTTGGAAGAAAATACCGTGTTCTGCCGCATGATGTCAGGGCTTTTCTGTCGTCGGCATCTCGGGCCTTGCCGGTGAGCCTTAACAGGAAAGTGGGGCTTGATTTCAAGATCAGACAGTTCCTTCAGGGGGCTGCGCATGACGAAGAGACGGCCCATTACAGCTGGCGGCTAATTTTTTCGCCGGAGGAACGTGTGAAGATACTCGGGGAGCAGAGCAGGGCACTGGTTTTTGACACGGACCCCTTGAGAATCTTTAAAGCATATTACGATGAAGTTCCCCATGCAGAGACCCTTGACCGGCATCTGTATGTTGATGCTAAAACGTGGCTTGCAGATGACATTCTGGTAAAGCTCGACCGCTCAGCCATGTACAGGGGGCTTGAGGCGCGCTGCCCTTTTCTTGATAATGAGCTTGTTGAATATATGGCAGGAGTACCCTCTGCTATGAAAGTGAAGGGGTTTCAGTTAAAATATATCTTCAAAAAAGCCCTTCAGGGATATCTGCCGGACTGGGTAATGGAAAGAAAGAAGTCAGGGTTCAATGCGCCGGTCAGCAGATGGATCGATGCATCTCATAAGGGCCGGCGGGAAGACAGCCTGTGGCTGAAGAATGAACATAGTTATTTTATGTGGCATGTGTATGACCGATATACCAGGCAGCAGATGGGAAGATCATGAATGAAAAAATAGAAGTCAGCATAGTTATCCCCGTCTATAACGAAGAGCGCTCTATTACTGAGACGCTGGATCAGCTCACTGTCATTCTCGATGCCGTAGACCGTACCTCAGAAATTATTGTCGTGAATGACGGTTCAACAGACGGAACAGCCGGGATTGTAAGAAACTATGACAGGGTGCTCTTCGTTGACAGGAAGCACAACAGAGGGTATGGCTATTCGCTCAAGGAAGGGATCGAAAAGGCGCGGGGCGAATGGATACTTATAGCAGATGCTGACGGGACCTACCCGCTGAAGGAGATTCCGGCATTTATGAAGGAAATGGGTCAGTTCGATATGATCGTTGGAGAACGCTCGAAAGATATTGTCCATATGGGGATCTTGAACAGACTTGCAAAACTCATTTTAAAAGAACTGATCTATATCCTTACGTACCGCTGGATTATTGATATCAACTCGGGGTTCAGGCTCTTCAGAAAAGAGATAGCCTTGAAGTATTTCAACATCATCCCTGATGGATTTTCTTTTACTACTACCGTTACCCTCATATCGATCATAGAAAAATATCGGGTAAAGTATATCCCTATCGATTATCACAAGAGGAGCGGCAAGAGCCATATCAGACCTGTTGTCGATTTTTTCTCCTTTGTCATTCTTATATTGCGGATCATTACGTATTTTAAGCCCTTGAGGTTTTTTCTTCCCATATCCTTTGCTTTTGCCCTGGGATCGGTGTTCAGGGCTGTGCGGGATATCATGGTAGAAAACCATATCGGTTCGCTGGCTGTTATCCTTGTTTTTGTTTCGATGCAATCTTTCTTCTTCGGCCTGCTTGCTGATCTGATTGTCACGAAATTCACCTCTCATAAAGCAGTTCCGGGAAGTTTGCCGCCCTCTGATAATAGTGATGGACGCGCTGACCTGCAATGAACGCAGCAAAACTCTACGAAAAGATCCTTGGTTTACATGCGCTGATCCCTTATCATGCAGGCCGTGGCAGGGCCTTTCCGCCGATTCGCGTTCAGCTTGAAATCACCGGCCGATGCAATCTCCGATGCCAGTTCTGCTACCAGGATAAAGCCTACAAACAGGGTTCCGGTGAACTGACCTATGACGAAATTATATCGATCATCGATCAGGCGCCCCGCTATGCGTTGATTACGCTTTCAGGCGGAGAGCCCCTGCTGAAGGAAAACATAGCTGCCATCATCGAGCACGCAGCCTCCAAACATTATTGCAATATGATCACAAACGGCCTGCTCCTGAGCCGGGATACGGTAAGGCTGATGGTTGAACGGAAATTTACTCTCGTCAATGTGTCCCTTGACGGCATAGGGAGTTTGCATGATGAGTTGCGCGGGGTCAAAGGCGTTTTTGACAGAATCAGGGAAAACCTTTTGTTCCTGCGTGATTACAGGAAAGAGAAGAAGAGCAGGTTCCCGCTCCTTGACATAAAGACGGTCATAACTGCGCAGAACATGCATCATCTGGGGGAGATCTACCGATTCTGCGGAGAAATAGGCGCTGATTTTTTTACGCCTTCTCTGATAAAGAATACGAATATCCAGTTCAATGGCTCATTTCTTTACGGCGATCTCGATAATGCCTGCTTTTATATGAATTATCCTGACCATCCGTATGATATACCGGAACTGATCAAGGCTGTCGATGCCGTGAGAGCTCTCAAGGGGAGAACGGCTGTACGGTTTTATCCTCGGATAAAGAGCACGGAAGCCTTGCAGCGTTACCTTCAAAGAAAAGACCCAAACCTGCTGAAGGTGGCGCGGAGGTGTGTTGAGCCCTGGTCAGGATTTCAGATCAATGCACGCGGCCAGGCATATCCCTGTCTTGCGTTCGAGGTCGGAAACATCCGGGAGAGAAACATTGCTGCTCTCTGGAATGCAGATGCTTTTATCAGTTTCAGGGAAAGACTGCACAGGCTAAAATTATTTCCTGCCTGTGTCGGATGCTGCTATCTGTATATAGAATAATGACGATGAACGAAAACGAGGAGATATGAAAAGGCCCAAGGTATTGTTTCAGGAGCCGTTTGTGCCGCGTGATGTAACCTTCGGCAAATTCGCAAAAGGGGCCGGCAACAATACCTTTCCGTATGGCGTTGCCTGCATAGCCTCCTATATTAAAGAGCAGGGGTATGACGTCTTATACCTTGACCCGGTGATGGAGCAGATGGTCCCTGAAAGATATATTGAATATATCAGGGCGAATAAGATCGACCTTATCGGCATGGGGTCTACCACGCTCCAGATCAGTCATGTGCTCGACTGCTTCAAACTCATAAGGAAACATTTCCCTGATATCATTACTGTGCTTGGAGGCGTGCATGCCACGCTCATGCCGGAAGAGACCCTTGAAATTGCGGATATGATCGATTACCTGATTCTGGGAGAGGGAGAAAAACCATTTTCCCGGCTTTTGGCATGTCTTACAACCAATGACAGAGACAGCATAAAGACAATAGACGGCATCTGTTTTCGGGACGGGGAGAGCCTTATCAATAATCCTCCTGATTTCAGCGCCTGCCTCACGCCTGAAGAGATGCCTGTTCCGTTGTTCGAAATTTTTCCGATGAAGCAGTACGTCGCCCAGATCACGTACAGCAAGACATTCCCTACCTATTCCATTGTGGCCTCGCGCGGTTGCCCGTTCAACTGCTCATTCTGCAATGCCAGCGATACGCTTGGACGGAAGGTACGGTATAAACCTGTTGATATCCTGCTCAAGGAGATACGGTTGCTCAAGGAGCAGTATGGAGCCAGGGGCATCATGTTCCTGGATTCTACGTTTACCGTCAATAAAGCTTGGGTGAGAGAATTCTGTGCAGCCTATGTGAAATCGGGACTTGATCTGCCCTGGGCCTGTAACAGCCGGGTTGACACCATTGACCGGGACCTCGCCGTCATAATGCGGGATGCCGGCTGCTGGACCCTGCTCTTTGGCATCGAGTCCGGCAACCAGAAGTCCCTTGACCTGATAAACAAGAGGACCACGGTCGAGCAGAATACACGCGCTATCCGTCTCTGCATGGAACTCGGTCTGTACGTCTATACAAGCTATATCATCTGCCTGCCTGGCGAGACCGAGGAAGATGCGCTGAATACGATCGAGTACGCAAGGAGCATGGGCAACCACCTTGCCATGTTCTACCTGCCTGTCCCGTATCCGAAAACGCGGTTATGGGATACCTGCAAGGAAATGGGAGGCCTGCGTCAGGACGCGAAGTGGTCTGATTTCAATTCCTGGGACTATACAAATCCTGTCTATGTCAACCCGCTCATCGGCAAGGAAAAGATGCTGAACCTCTACCGGAAGGCATACATACGTTATTATTCTAACCCCAGGATCTGGTATAAGAATCTGAAAGAGATCGTCCTGATGAGACAGAGCCCTTACCGGTATGTACTTGGATTAAGAGGCTTCCTCAATTTCCTGTTCAGCAAGTGACATGACAGACATACAGAGCTTGAAACAGATCAGGGGAACTCTGATTTTCTTTCTTCTTTCTGCCGTCGCTTTTCTGTCTGTTGCATCCTGGTTCATCGCTGCAGATCAACTACAGGAACAGGAATCTGCCATCCGCATTATCCTTGGCAGTTTGGTATTATTGTTCATGCCGGGGATTTTGTGGTGTGAAATCCTGGGTTTTCGGTCTGATCATGTTCTTGAAACCGTAGCCCTCTCTTTTTCTCTTGTCCTGGTGATTGGGATTCTGCTTCTTCCCCTTACTCTCTTACTTCATGCAACCATATCATTCTGGTCTGGCTGCCTTCTCCTGATCTGTTTTACAGGATTATTGCTCACTGCATTGAAGACGGCCAGAAAACGGGAGCTTCAGTTTATCCCCTCTCTGTGGAGGAGCTTTCGAACTGAAGCGGGGCTGAACTATGGTACTGTCTGCAGTATGTTGGTTATAGGATTTATGGCATACGGCACGTACCGCTGGGGCGAGAACATCTTTGATGTGGACGGCGAAAAACTGCTTCATCTCACCTTTATCCGTTACTATTTTTCGATGCCGCTGATCCTGAAAGACCTTGGCATTGCTCAGGGCAGTCCGCCGCCCAATCTGATTCATCTCTGGGAATTCCTGGTTGCAGGTTGGGCACGGGTCATTAATATCGATCCCCTGTTCGTGTTCTATCGCTCCCGGTTTCTGATACCGTTGGCCGGTCTGCCGGGCATGTTCCTGCTGATTAAGCAGATATACACCGACAGGGCAAAGGCAGAAGCGATCTTTGGGGGCGTGCTGCTGATCTGTCTGGGATGGCTCATCCTGCTTTCGCCATCTCCCCTGGATTGGGTGAAGGAAGATGATCTCAGGGGGCTGATGTCGTTCATGAGCACTGCCCACCACGGGGATTCGGCCATGGAGATCCTGATCCCTCTCAATGCCGCTCTGGTCATAATGGCCTTTCGGAATCCGGCATGGAGGAATCTGCTGCTTCTCGGGGGGGGGCTGTCAGCGACATTCATTTGGCATACCAGGGAATTTTTTCAGACAGCTCTGTACATGGGTGTGCTCGGCGTTGTTCTTCTCTTTATGCCATCAGGCAGGAGGCGTGCTGAGATGATCAAATGGCTCAAGGTCTCAGGGGTGTTTGTTGCGGTTGCTGCGGTATTTTATCTCCTCATGATCTCCCTGGTGACAAAAGAGGCTCACGGTTATGACGAGTTCATGCTCAAGCGAATTGCGCTCGACTACGCTCTTAACAGCATTGCGGACTTCAGAACTCTTTTTCATTTTCCCTCTGATATACGCTTTACCGTTGCATTGGACAAGTCTCAACTGCTTTCCTTCTCTCAAATGCAGGCGGCCCTGACAAAGCATTGGACAGTGCTTTTCCCCATGCTGCTCTCTGCTTTAGTGCTGCCTTTTCTGGCATGGCGGGGAGACCGCGAAGACAGATTTTTCGCCGGGTACTATGCCGTGCTCTGGTTTCTGCTTCTGAACTGGGGGTTCTCCCTCTTTCTCTCCATTGTATTTACCTATAGTGAAATACTGTTCACCACTCCGCGTATGCTCTATCTTTTTGCCTATATTGTCATTGCAGCAGGTTTCTATTCATTTGCCGGACCGGTAGTGCAGTCAGGCAGGGTGAGTGCCGGTCGTCTTTCTGCGCTCGCTGCCGGGTCCCTTATCTGTGGCTATGCGGTCAGGGTGTGGTGGGATCAGGGCATGCCGCTGCTGGAATATGCCTCCTTAGTTCTTACCATTTTGTTTGTTGTATCTCTTGTGGTGATGCGGAGAAGACCGGCGGATGTTTCTGCGAAACGAAGTCCCGCCGGAAGGGGCGCTGTCGCAGTCTGCTGCCTTGGGCTCTTTCTTGTCCCTGCCCTGCATACCGAATACCGGGAAACGATCTTAAAAATTGCAATGAGGGAGAGAGCAGCCCCTGCATGGTTTGGAGCGGAAAATCCGTTTGGCATGTCGCAGGAATTGGTCCGTTTTATTCAGGACCTGCCATCGAAGCAGACATTCCTGGTTGATCCGCTCGGCAGGTCTGTCATATCTGTTTATGCGCCGCATTATACTGTTCTGCCGCCGGTTGAGGCAGGAAAAACTTTGATCAATGAGCTTGATGCCTATGCTGCGGCTTATCAGGGCAGGCATGTTTTGTTCACCATGGGTGATGGGACCCTGCAGTCTGCAGCAAGTTCTCTCCCTGATCCTTATGCGCTAAAGGCATGGCTTGATCAGAAGAAAGTTCATTATATTCTTGTAGAAAAAAAATATTATGCACAGCTTCTGCCTTTTTTTCAGGGACTGGAGCAGGACTACGGAATCGTATTCCATAATCAGGGGTCCGGAGAGTTTGTTGTCAGGTATTCGGGAAAAAACGGTCAGCAGGGTTGAAGAAGAAACATATCATAGGAGCCTTAAAGGTTGTTCTTGCTCTGGCAATAGTCTCGTATCTGTTCATGAGCGACAGGATATCGCTTCAGGCAATCATACAGCTGTTTTCTCTTCATAATGTTCCCTATCTCTGTCTTTCTGCCATGTTTTTTATTGCCTCCCAATTTTTTTCCGGCATGCGTCTGAAGAGTCTTCTCAGGACGATTGACTTTGCATTGAGCACAAAATCAGCCTTTGCGATAACCATGGTCGGCAATTTTTTCAATACCGTTCTCCCCGGTATGATAGGCGGAGATATTGTTAAAGGCGTGTATCTTGCCAAACAGGAACCGGAACTCAGGGGCAGAAGCTCAGGCATCCTTATTATGGACAGGACAGTCGGTCTTCTGGCGCTCTCATTAACAGGAGCAGCTGCGATTGTATATCTTTTGCTTACCAGCAGCAGAGTTCAGAGCATGTATGCAAGGCAGCTTACAGCGGTCCTCTATCTTGTATTTGCCGCCGTTGTTCTTTTTGGTGTTGTGCTGCTTGCAGCAAATAATAAAATGATCAGGCAGAGAATTAAGAATACCATGCTTTCCCTGTTCAGCAAGGGCATGCTGTTTCATATGGCGGAAGGTTTTGGCAAATTGGCAGAAAGAAAAAAAGTGCTGCTGCTTTCCTTTCTCCTGAGCATATTGATTCAACTGCTCTCTCTCTCAGGTTTGCTGGTTCTGGTTGAGGTGCTTAATACCCCCCAGCCTGACTATATAGTAATTCTGGCGGTATCTTCCATTGTCACGCTTATAGGCATTGTGCCTGTTACTCCCGGGAACATCGGCTGGGTCGAGCTTGTAGCATCCTTTGGATGGTCGGCTGTAGGATCGAATATGGGCGGCCAGATCTTTCTTTTCTGGCGGATAGTCACGACGCTCTGCTCTCTGCCGTGGGGTCTGCACTATCTGAATCCTCTGAAGCGAAAGGCTATACCCTGAAGTGTAATTGCTTATTTGGGCCATAAGTTATAATTCTTATAAAAATTGCTTATTGAAGCTATAGATTATTTAATGGCTAACTTCTTATTTTTAATGCAAAATTTCTTGACAACAAAAATCTGCCTGTGATAATCTTCGTAAGCTTTTCACCAAAAAACAATCCAAGGGGAAGCAATGCTCGATATTGAGTTAAAATGGCTGGCTGTCTTACTCGTCAATTTTCTTGTCCTTGTCTACGTTCTTAATATCCTGTTGTTCCGTCCTCTGCTCGCTTTGTTCAAGGAAAGGGAGAATTCTGTGAAGGGCTCCCTTGACGCGGCAAAAGAGATGGACAGCAAAAAAGAAGAGGGCATCGAGAAGATGAACAAAGAACTCTCTGAGGCAAGACATGGGGCAAAGGATGCCTTTGAAAAGCTCAGGGAAGAGGGCCTGAACAGTCAAAAGGCATTCATGGCTGAGGCTGAGGTACAGGCCGCCGCAATGCTGCAGAAGGCCCGCGAGGAACTGAAGGCAGAGGCAGAAAAGGCAAAAACCGCCCTCAAGGCTGATGCAGAGAAATTCTCTGAAGATATCGTCAGGAAGCTGGTAAAGGCATGAGAAATAGCAAGCAATCAGCGTTCAGCATTCAGCAGTTAGCGATCAGCTTCAAGAACTTCAGAAAAGCGGTTCTTTTAGTCTGTTACTCATTACTTATCACTTTTCACGCATCACTGGTTCTTGCAAGCGGCGGTGAAGAGGCGCCAAAATCGCTGCTGGCAACGTACGCACCGGCTATACTGAATTTCCTGATTCTTGTTGGCCTGCTTGTCTTTATGATGAAGAAGATGGACATCAAGGGCTATTTTAAGAAGAGAACTGAACTGATCGAACAATCCCTGAAAGAGGCGCGCGAGGCAAAAGAACTTGCTGTAAAAGCCCTTGCCCAGGTCGAAGAAAGACTGAAGATCAAGGATAAGGAGATAGAAGAAATACTGGCCGCAGCCAAAGAGTCCGGAGTACGGGAAAAGGCACGCATTGTCGAAGAAGGCGCCAGGCTGAAAGACAGGATCCTTGAGCAGACAAAGAATAACATCGCTTTTGAAGTCAAGATGGCAAAGGAAACGATCAAACAGGAAGCTGTCGGGATTGCTCTGGAACTTGCTGAGAAGAAGCTGAAGGACAGGCTCACAAAAGAGGAGCAGATTAAGCTTCTTGAAGAATCTCTTCTGAAAATAGAGGGCAAGAATTGAAACCGGTCAAACAGGCAAAACGTTATGCAAAGATGTTTATCAATGTTGTGGGCATGGATGCTGCCCTGCAGGCGCTCTCGGAACTCACTGCCATTGAAAACCTGATGAGCAGGAGCGCAGAGGTCAGGAGCCTTCTTCTGAACCCCGGATTCTCCCAAACAGAAAAGGCAGGAGCGATCAGGAAGATTGCTGAAAAGGCGAAGCTCTCGGAAAACGTGGTTAAATTTGTTATTCACCTTACCGAAAACAGTGTGGTTGCAGCCCTTTCGGAAATTGTGAAGACTGCGACAGCCATATATCTTGAAAAGAAGAAACAGGCCAAGGCTTTGGTCTTTACGCCGGTTGAGGTCTCGAAACGACATGAAGAGCGGCTTAAGGTTTCGTTGAAAAAGCTGCTTGACCGGGATGTTGATGTTGAATATGTCATAGACCCGTCACTTCTCGGCGGTATATTGGTCAAGGTGGGAAGCACGATGTATGACAGCAGTGTAAAAGGCCAACTCAGACTATTAAAAGATGAGCTTATAAAGGGGTGATTTGATGGAAATTAAGGTTGATGAGATAAGTGAACTGCTGAAGAAACAGATAGCTGACTTTGAGAAGAAGGTTGACGTGAGTGAAGTCGGCTCGGTCATTTCCGTCGGCGACGGTATAGCCCGGATCTACGGACTCGACAAGTGCATGGCATCAGAGCTTCTTGAGTTCCCTAACGGTGTTATGGGCATGGCCCTTAACCTTGAAGAAGATGCGGTTGGCGCTGTTCTTTTCGGTGAGGACTCCCTGATCCACGAAGGTGATGTGGTAAAGCGTACGGGCAGGATCATGTCTGTACCCGCAGGTGAAGCGCTGCGTGGCCGTGTTGTCAATGCTATCGGTCAGCCTATTGATGGAAAAGGTCCTATTAATACCTCGGAGATGCGCGTTGTCGATGTTGTTGCTCCTGGTATTATCGAGAGGAAGTCGGTCCATGAGCCGCTTCAGACCGGGCTGAAGGCCATTGACGCCATGATCCCGATCGGCAGGGGACAGCGCGAACTGATCATCGGTGACCGTCAGACCGGCAAGACCGCAGTTGCCATCGATGCGATCATCAATCAGAAGGGCGGGGATGTAACCTGTATTTATGTTGCAATCGGCCAGAAGCAGTCAAACGTTGCCCGTATTGTGAAGATCCTTGAAGAAAATGGGGCACTCGAACATACAATAGTAGTATCAGCTACTGCCAGCGATCCTGCGCCGCTCCAATACATTGCTCCCTACACCGGTTGTGCCATGGGTGAATATTTCAGGGACAACGGCAAGCACGCGCTTATCGTATACGATGATCTGTCCAAACAGGCAACGGCATACCGGCAGCTTTCACTCCTCCTCAGAAGGCCGCCCGGACGTGAAGCATTTCCTGGCGATGTCTTCTATCTCCATTCAAGACTGCTCGAACGGTCGGCAAAACTTTCTGATGAGCTCGGCGCGGGCTCTCTTACTGCGCTGCCGATCATCGAGACGCAGGCCGGCGACGTTTCAGGTTATATCCCGACGAACGTTATTTCAATCACAGACGGCCAGATATATCTTGAGCCCGAACTCTTCTATGCAGGTGTGCGTCCTGCCGTTAACGTCGGCCTTTCGGTCAGCCGCGTGGGCGGCGCTGCACAGACAAAGGCAATGAAGCAGGTTGCCGGAACGCTAAGGCTTGACCTTGCGCAGTTCAGAGAACTTGCGGCGTTTGCCCAGTTCGGCAGCGATCTTGATAAATCAACGCTTGCGCAGATCGAACGAGGCAAAAGGATGGTCGAACTCCTGAAGCAGGGCCAGTTCGTTCCAATGTCCATGGTCGAGCAGGTTGCGGTTCTTTTTGCTGCTACGCAGGGGTTCATTGATGATGTCCCTGTCGAATCTATCAGAAAATTCGAACAGGAATTCCTGCGCTACATGAGTGACCGCAAGGCAGATGTTATGAAGGAATTGGGAGACAAAAAGGCCATTGATGATGACCTCAAGGCTAAGCTGACACAGGCTATAGAGGACTTCAAAAAAGGATTCCAGGCTTAACGGCTTTTCATAAGGGATAATCATGGCGACATTACGCGACATAAAGAGAAGAATAAAGGCTGTTCAGAGCACCTCCAAGATCACCAAGGCCATGAAGATGGTTGCTGCCGCAAAGTTCAGAAAAGCGCAGCAGAGGATGTTCGAGCTCAGGCCATATGCTGAAAGGATGAACGCAATTCTGGCCGGTCTTGCCGGCAGCCTCGAAGGAGAAGTCCACCCCCTCCTGGCTGTGAGGCCGAGGAAGAACGTTGAAGTCTTTGTCATCACAAGCGACCGGGGACTCTGCAGCGCCTTTAACACCAATATCCTTAAGGCTGCGACACAGCATATCGCCGAACTCAGGGCTGAAGGATTCGAGGTGACCATCAGTGCTGTCGGCAGGAAGGCAAAGGACTATTTCAAGAGAAGGAATGTTGAACTCAGGAATTCCTGGACCGGCATCTCTGGCAAGATCTCCTATGCCAATGCGCAGGAGATCGCTGCTGATATTATCGAAAGCTATACCAATGAGACGGTTGACGAAGTTATCGTTGTGTACAACGAGTTCAAGTCAGTTGTTGCCCAGAAGATAACGATTACCCGGCTTCTTCCTCTTGCACCCATTGCGGCTGCAGATGATGTGCTGCCGGTATTTAACTTCATTTATGAGCCCACCAAAGAGGAGATCTTCAGCAGACTTGTTCCGAAGAATGTCGAAATACAGATATTCAGGGCGCTCCTTGAGTCTCAGGCGTCTGAAGAGGCTGCGAGGATGTCGGCCATGGAGAATGCTACAAAGAGCGCCAATGAAATGATATTAAAGCTTTCGCTTCAGTATAACAAGGCACGCCAGGCAACGATCACCAAGGAGCTTATGGATATCGTTGGCGGCGTTGAAGCCCTAAAAGGATAAATTAAATGACTATAAACCCGGGGGTACAAGCATGAGCAACAATACAGGAAAGATTTCTCAGGTTATCGGCGCTGTCGTGGACGTCGAATTCGAAAGCCATATGCCCGATATCCTGAATGCTATCAAGGTCGAACAGAAGGGTGACATGTCAAAAGGTATCCCTGACTTTGACCTCACGCTTGAGGTTGCTTCGCACCTTGGCGACAACAAGGTCAGAACGATCGCCATGCAGGCGACTGACGGCCTTGTAAGAGGTATGGCAGCAGTGGACACAGGTCTGCCGATCACCGTGCCGGTAGGTAAGGGCGCACTCGGCAGGATCCTGAATGTTGTAGGAGACCCTGTTGATAAACTGGGGCCTGTCAAGTCCGAGAAAAGGCTTCCTATTCACCGTCCTGCGCCTGATTTTGCTTCTCAGGAGCCTGTCACTCAGGTGTTCGAGACCGGCGTTAAGGTTTTTGATCTTTTGGTCCCGTTCGTCAGAGGCGGCAAGATGGGTATGTTCGGCGGTGCAGGTGTAGGCAAGACCGTTGTTATCATGGAGATGATCCATAACATCGCCATGAAGCACGGCGGCGTCTCGGTCTTTGCCGGCGTGGGCGAAAGGACCAGGGAAGGTAATGACCTGTATGGCGAAATGAAGCACTCAGGTGTTTTGGAGAAGGTTTCCCTTATCTATGGCCAGATGAACGAGCCGCCCGGAGCAAGGGCCAGAGTCGCGCTTACCGCACTGACTGCCGCAGAGTATTTCCGTGATGAGGGCCAGGACGTTCTCATCTTTATCGATAATATCTTCAGATATACGCTTGCGGGCGCTGAACTTTCAGCACTCCTTGGAAGAATGCCTTCTGCTGTTGGATATCAGCCGACGCTTGGTACTGATATGGGCATACTTCAGGAGCGGATCACGACCACAAAGAAGGGTGCTATCACATCCATGCAGGCGATCTACGTCCCTGCTGACGACTTGACTGACCCTGCTGTTGCAACGGCATTTACCCACCTTGACGGAACCGTTGTTCTTTCGCGGCAGATCTCTGAGCTTGGCATTTATCCTGCCGTTGACCCTCTGGATTCTACATCACGCATCCTTGACCCCAAGGTCATCGGCGAGGAGCACTATGCTGTTGCCCGAAGCGTGCAGAAAATTCTCCAAAGATACAAGGAGCTTCAGGACATCATAGCGATCCTTGGTATGGAAGAACTTTCCGAGGATGACAAATTGATGGTATCACGGGCAAGAAAGATACAGAGATTCCTGAGCCAGCCTTTCAGTGTAGCCGAAGTCTTTACCGGCAGACCGGGGAAATACGTAAAGGTTGCTGATACCATAAAGGGCTTTAAGGCAGTTGTTGACGGACAGTATGACGATGTCCCTGAACAGGCATTCTATATGTGCGGCGGCATTGAAGAGGTTGAAGAAAATGCACGGAAGCTTGGCTGGTCGAGGTAAGAATGGCTGAGGGAAGACTTCTTCTTGAGATAGTGACGCCGCAAGGCCTTGTCTTCAGCGAAGAGATAGATGAAGTAACTGCGACCGGCAGTGAGGGCGAGTTTGGTGTTCTGCCCGGCCACGTACCTTTTGTGACAATCCTCAGGATCGGCATGCTTACCTGCAAAACAGGGAATGAGATGAAGATCTTCTTTGTGAACGGGGGATACGCAGAGGTTGGCCAGGACAAGGTACTGATCCTTGCTGACAGTGCTGAACGGTCTGATGAGATCGATATCGAACGTGCAAAGGCAGCTATGAAAAGGGCCGAAGAACGGCTTAAAAAGGCTGAAGACATAGATTTCAAGCGAGCAGAGGCTGCAATCGAACGGGCTGTAACAAGGATGCAGGTAGCTGAAGTCAGAAGAATAAAATAACCATTACCGTTGTATTGATTAATGAAAGGACTGACCTGAGGGTCGGTCCTTTTTTGTTTCATAAAGCCTGCAATAAAGATAAGACAGGCAGGCAGGGACATACCGACCAAAATGACTTCGCCTCCGGAATACATTTCTTTCTTTAAGGGATCTCTGCTATACTTTTCCTAACCCTGCGGGTCAGCAGATAGACAGGGCAGTAAAAATTCTCTGGGAGGGGACAAATGCTGCATAGAGTAAATTCAGTCTTCATGTCATGGCTAAAGAACCGTTTCCTGGAAATATGTTATCTTTTCTTTTTCATTCTCATATCCCTTATACAATCTGCAACTGTATTTGCTTTATCCTAAAAACCGCAGTTACCCGCTACTTTGAGCAGTCAGAAGCAGGCTTGATTTCAGCCTGAAACCGGTCACGGTGGTTATTATATGCTCACAGGCATATTGCCAAACTGATTTCAGGTTCAACTGCTCCGCAGCGA
>JACRHC010000020.1 GCA_016217675.1 Nitrospirota bacterium | reverse complement strand
CAGCACCTCATATGCCTCACTGAGCTCCTTGAACTTATGCTCAGCAGTCTTGTCCTTGGGATTGAGATCAGGATGGTATTTGCGTGCCAGTTTCCGGAATGATTTCTTGATCTCATCCTGAGAGGCTTTCTTGTCCACTCCCAGCGTTGCGTAATAATCTTTCACATTGTGAGCCATTTTATCTCCTTGCCTTCATATAATATAAGCTTAGTCATGTTGTGTCAAGTATGTTTCTATGAGAATTGCTATAACGTCGATCATAAGTATAGATGTCCGCGAGGAAATTATCGGGTCGGGTTCAGGCGTCGCTGTTTTTCAACAGCAACCATGAGGATAGAAAGTGCGGCCGGCGTCATGCCCTGTATCCTGCCTGCCTGACCGAGGCTTTCAGGGCGAATCTCTTCAAGTTTACAGAGGATCTCTCTTGATATGCCCGGCAATGACTGGTAATCAAAATCAGCCGGAATTTTTTTGTTCTCGATCCCCAAGAGCCTCTCTGCAGCTTCCATCTGCCTTTTGATATAGCCTTCATACTTTGTCTGAATTTCGACCTGCCGCTCAATCTCATCATTCAGCAGGACAGTGGAAGGGGCAAGCTCTTTTATTGCGGCATAGGATACTTCAGGCCGCTTGAGAAGCTGCTCAAGGGTAATGTCTTCACTGATTGCAGAAGAGCCGAGGGCATTCAGCGTATTGTTGATCACAGACGGTTTAATCCTGACTTTTCCGAGTCTCTGCATTTCTTCTTCAATTTTGGTCTTCTTATCCCTGAACCGGGCATACAGATCGCTGGCTAATAACCCGATGGTATGGCCTTTTTCCATAAGCCTGAGGTCTGCATTGTCATGTCTCAAAAGAAGCCGGTATTCTGCACGGGAGGTGAACATACGGTATGGCTCCTGAGTCCCTTTTGTAATAAGGTCATCGATCAGGACGCCGATATATGCCTCATGTCGTCCAAGGATGAGGGACTTCCGTCTCTGAATTTTAAGGGCAGCATTGATACCGGCCATAAGACCCTGAGCAGCAGCCTCTTCATATCCTGATGTCCCGTTGATCTGGCCTGCAAGAAACAGGCCTTCAATCTTCTTTGTCTCAAGCGAGTGCCTCAGTTGTGTGGGAAATACAAAGTCATATTCAATTGCATATGCAGGCCGCATGATCTCGACTTCTTCGAGTCCCGGGATCGTTCTCAGAAAAGCGAGCTGAACATCGTAAGGAAGGCTGGTAGAAACACCATTTGCATAATACTCTGTTGTCTCAAGCCCTTCGGGTTCGAGAAAGACCTGATGCCGCTCCTTATCAGCAAACCTGACGATCTTGTCCTCGATAGACGGACAATAGCGCGGACCAATGCCGGTTATCTTTCCGCTATACATGGCAGAACGCTGAAGGTTTTCCCTGATAATGCGATGTGTCTCCCTGTTCGTATAGGTTATGTAGCAGGGCAGCTGCGGGTTTTCGATCTTTTCGGTGCTATGGGAAAACGGTATTGGCGGGTCGTCACCATATTGTGCTTCGGTCTTTGCAAAATCAATGGATTTGGCATCAAGTCGCGCCGGTGTGCCAGTTTTCAGTCTGCCGAGTTTCAGTCCGAGGTGTGCGAGACTATTTGAAAGCCCGATAGCGGGGAGTTCGCCAGCCCGCCCAGCCTCAAAACTGTCGTGGCCGATGTGCATCAGGCCTTTGAGGAACGTTCCGGCGGTAACAACTACGCATGCTGCGACATAGACAATGCCAAGGGATGTCTTCACGCCGCATATCTTATTGTCATGTACAAGAATTTCTTCAATGGTCGCCTGCTTTATATCGAGTTTCTCCTGCTCTTCAAGCACTCTCCGCATCCTGAGCCTGTACAGGACCCTGTCGGCCTGAGCTCTCAAGGACCAGACAGCCGGTCCCTTTGATTTGTTCAGCATCCGAAACTGAATGCCTGCCTTATCAGTCACCTTTGCCATCTCGCCGCCCAGGACATCGATCTCCCGCACAAGATGACCCTTTGCAAGTCCGCCAATCGCCGGATTGCAGGACATCTGTCCAATAGTGTCGAGATTCATTGTGAAGATGCAGGTCGAAAGTCCCATGCGCGCAGAGGCCAAGGCAGCCTCACAACCCGCATGTCCTGCCCCGATAACAATCACATCGTATGTTTTAATTGCTTCCATGAAATCATATTATAAGATAATTCCTGTTATCGACGCACTGGAGGCAAAGAAAGCCTAAGAATGACAAAATGAGATTTGTCTGCAGCTATCCCTAACCATCGAAATTTCTTGCTGCATCCCTGCTTTTTTGGTATTCTTCAAGCAATCATGCAGGCATTCAAGAGGCATTCATTAAACCCGGTGGAGCACGCAACTGTGTTAGGGGGAATTACGACCTTTTTAGATAAGGAAGAGGCTATTCTGTTCGCATATGTTTATGGTTCCTTTTGCGGTGAGGACGGCTTTAATGACATTGATGTTGCGGTCTATGTTAACGAAACAGCCATAACAAAAGATGACAGCCTTGACTATCAGCTTGGCCTTGCGGTCAGACTTGAAAGAGAGCTAAAGCAATATCCGATTGACTGCAGGATATTAAACAATGCACCCCTCTCATTCAGATTTTCGGTTATCACGCATGGGGATCTTATTTATAAAAAGGACGAAAAAGCGAGGGTTTCGTTTGAGGCTATGACAAGAAGTCTCTATTTTGATTTTAAGCCCCACGCGCAGTTTTATTACCAGCATCTGGTTGCTGGTGCTTAGATGTCGCCGATTAATACAGAAGTGGTTTCGCGGCTCATTGCAGAAATGGAGCAGGCCGTTGCAATTCTCCGATCCCTATCAGCCATTTCTCTGGACATTGTCCTTGCCGACTCTAACTTATATGACGCAGCCAATTACAACCTGATTGTGGCAGTGGAAGCCCTT
>JACRHC010000128.1 GCA_016217675.1 Nitrospirota bacterium | reverse complement strand
GCTTCCGCGGCAAAGGCATCAAGCTCAGTTCGATCCTAAGAATATTCAGAGGCCTGTAGTGAAAGTCCTCCTTGTCTCCCCTAACCGTGAACATCTGCCTGACCCGGTATTCCCTCTCGGCCTCTCGTACATTGCATCTGCGCTTAGAAAGCATGATCACGATGTCAGGATAATCGACCTCTGCTTTTCAGAGGATATGGACAGAGAGATACAGACGGTGATCAGTGACTTCCAGCCGGATGCGATCGGCATGTCGCTCAGGAACATCGACGACGTCTGCTTTCCGAAACAGCACTCCTATTTAGAGGAATACCGGACAACGACCAGCTCTCTGCGCAGATATTCTTCTGCACCGATCGTCTTAGGCGGTTCAGGCTTTACCATCATGCCCGAGGCGTTCATGCAGGAACTCGGCGCTGATTTCGGCATCATCGGCGAAGGTGAAAAGGCCTTTCCGGAATTATTGGAGAAGATAACCTCCCTCGCTCCCTCCTTGGTAAGGAGGGAAGCTGAAATACGTGGCGCGGCTGCCGGGCATGTCCTCCCTCCTTTACAAGGGGGGATTGAGGGGGGTATTGGCCGCATAATTTCATCCCGCTCACGCATTAAAGACCTGGACCGCATTACCCCTGACCGGGAACTTTTTGACAGCAGCTCCTATTACCGCTTAGGCGGCATGTTAAACATACAGACAAAAAGGGGCTGCCCCTTCCGGTGTGTCTACTGCACATACCCGCAGATAGAAGGCAGGACCGTTAGGATGCGGAGCCCCGGGTCGGTTGCCGATGAGATCGCAGATGTGATCGAAAAGACCGGCTCTCACCACTTCTTTTTTGTTGACAGCATATTCAACTACCCTGTCTCCCATGCAAAGGCGATCTGCGAAGAGATCATCAGACGCGGCCTCAATATCCAATGGTCATGCTATGCAAATCCTGCTCATATGACAGTAGACCTTGCAGATGCCATGGTCAGGGCAGGCTGCACTGCTGTAGAGTTCGGCACTGACTCCCTTGTTGACGGGATGCTCAGGAACATGGGCAAGAGCTTCACCTTCAGCAAGGTCAGGAAGGCATCGGCCATATGCAAAAAAAGCGGCCTGAAGTTCTGCCATTTCATCTTTGCCGGCTCTCAGGGCGATACCGACGAAACGATCGATCTGACCCTTGCACGGCTTGAAGAGATCGAGCCTGATGCAGCGGTCATCATGGCAGGGATAAGAATATTCCCCGGCACTGTTCTGGCTGCACATGCGAAGCAGGATCTCGGCATAGCGGACATAGGACTTGAGCCTGTTTTCTATCACTCAAGAACATTGACTGACTATGATAAGGTGGCTGAGGCAGTCTCAAAGAAGAAGAACTGGATCATGCCGGGGTATGAGATCAATTTTCATCCCCGTCTTCAGAAGAAGCTCAGAAAGCACGGTATCAAGGGCTCACTCTGGGAAGGGCTCTCGAAACGCTAACGATCTAAATCAACGACGTGGGGCACGAAGACCAGAACTGAAAAAGAAAGCGGTTAATCTCGAGTCGCCTGGAGCACATTGTTAAGTTCCGACTATTTGCCTTTCGACGTTTTTTATATCTTCCTTCAGTTGTTTGAGAACAGAATCTGAAAAATCAGACTTGTCGATTGCTTTTAAATATTTTAGCGCCAATTCATAGTTCTTAATCCAAAGAGCTATATAACCAGCATGTAAAAGCCACACGGATGACGGTTTGTTCCCATAATCCCACGCTTCATCACCCTTGTAACTCAGGCGCATCTCTTCTAATTTCATCATTACCTTCTCAGAGCTACTAAATTGATCAAACCAAGGCAATCCTTCAACCCTAATTACTTTCTTTAGATCACTTAGGGCTTCGCCAAGATATTTTCCTTTCTCATCAATGTACCAAATTCTTTTGTTGCCGCATTCAGGCTGAGTTAAAGTTTTGTAAAGTGGCCGTGCAAAATAACAGTGAGCATAGTGCGGCAAAAGAACGCCATCTTTTTCTTTCGGACCATAAGATCCATACGTGGATGGTACGGATGGGAAATAACAGCCCACTTCTACTTGAAAAGAATATGGGGTGCAACGTAACACAGCAGCATTATAGGAATTGAAGGATTCAATAATTATTACATTAATTAGATTTTCCGAATAACGCCAAGCACTTTTGGTTGAGAATTTACTGAAGCCTGCCTCCTTTAAGAAAGGCCTTATTTCTTCTCTAATTGCCTTATTTACTATTTTGCTGTCCATTTATTTTTGAATTACCATTTTCATATCGCATGCGATTTTTTGATAAGTATAGAGGCAAATTGGGGCATCGTCAAGAATTATCTGAAAATTGAGAGGGGGCTACATAGAAAGGATTCTCGATGCGTTTCACTTGCGGGAATGACAGAGTTGTTAAGGAAGTGAATATTGGGTTACGACTTGCCGAAAATTATGCCTTCACTTCTTATGGCAATCGATACAGAGCGGATCAGAGGTCATCTGGGCTGCACGCTCTTCCGGGGCCTTCTTCACCTGCCCCATGCCGTGACACTTGAAACCAACATTAATGAGCGGCTATCCCCCGTCCGCTGGATTTTTTTGTCAGGCGCTGTGTTGTTTTTGTCAAATCAAGCAATGATCTTAATGCAGCATTTACTGCGGCTGAATCAACAAATACCTTCGCCACATCCGGCTCAAGCATGGCAACATTAGCTCCCTCTTCTAAGATGCGTTTGTAATACTTGCCGCGAACAGCTTTTGAATAATCAAAATTATATTCAGGGCGTAATTCATCACTGATTCTCTTTTCTTTAGCTTTCATGTCGTTTCCTTTCGCGCGCCGTTGCAAGCCTCGCGCTGATAATTCGTAT
>JACRHC010000127.1 GCA_016217675.1 Nitrospirota bacterium | reverse complement strand
CGTTCCGTCCTTTCTGATCAATACCACGCTGATCGGCGTCATTGCCCAGCGCCTGGTGAGAAAGGTCTGCCCGCACTGTGCAGAATGGTATCACCTTTCAGAGGACGAGGGCGCTCTGCTCGGCATACCCCGTGAAAAAGCAAAGACCATCAGGGTGTCGGTCGGCGCAGGATGCCCCCCATGCAGGGGTACGGGTTATTTGGGGAGGACTGCCATATTCGAGATCATGGAGGTCACGGACAAGGTCCGGGATGCCATTGAAGAACGCACAACGCCAACAAAACTGAAACAGATAGCGCAGACTGAAGGGTTCACGACGCTGAGGGAAAATGCCATAAAGATACTGCTGAAAGGAATTACGACCGTTGATGAGGTCGTGCGGGTCACCGGAGTTTCGGCGTAGGCGGAAGACAGAAAGGACCACGCCGCCTGAAGATGGGGTCAGCTCCCGCTGCCCCCGAGATAGGTATTCACCATCTTGATAAGCTCCTGGGTCTGGATAGGTTTGGGCAGATAGGCATTGGCACCGATCGCAATCGCCCTCTTCCTGTCCTCTTCTGCACCCTCAGTGGTCACCATAATGATCGGGATATCCTTGAAGGTCGGGTTGCCGCGCACGAGACTGACCAGCTTGAGCCCGTCCATGACCGGCATATTGATGTCACAGAGGATAAGGTCGATCGTGTCAGACGACAGCTTCTTCAGGGCGTCAACGCCGTCCGTTGCCTCTATGACACGGGAATTGGAAATGCGCTTCATGGCAAAGCTGATCAGCTGCCGCATGGTCGGTGAATCTTCTACAACAAGTATGTTCGGCATCTCCCTCTCCTCCTATCTCTTCGGCTTATCTTTCAGAAGGTCAAGGAACCCCTGAATGGTCGTCAGCTTCCTCTCAGACTGGGTATACAGCCGGGATGAGAAGATCGCTGTTGCAGCATGGCCTGCGAGGAGATTGAAGAGTTCATAATCCACATTAGTGAACCCGGACTTCTGCGTAAGCAGTTTATAGATGGATATGACGCCGATAACGTGCTCCTTTATCTTCAGCGGGATGCAGACGATCGGCTCAAAGGCGTTGAAGTCATGCATCACGCTCAGGTCTTCAGCGAAATAGCTTTCGCCTTCCTTGGTCACTCTGCCGATGATGCCTTCACCGATCTTTATCCGCAGTGTCTCGGAAGCATGAATGCCTTCGGTTGCAACCGCTATCAGATCGTTTGTCTTGTCGTCAATGAGCATGACCGCAAACTGCTCTGCGCCGATAAGGTTGATGACAATCTCGACGACGATCCTCAATACCTCGGAAAAATCAAGGGTCGAGTGGAGCTGGTAGCTTGCAACATACAGGTTGGCAAGATTATTGTTCTCCTCCTCAACGCCGAGATACTTTGATGCAAAATCCTTATTTTCCTCTTCAACCTCGATGAACTTGTCCTTCAGGGAGTTCAGTTCAAGTTCAAGAAGCCGTATCCGCTCGTCATAGAGCTTTGTCCTGGCCTCATCGCCCGAGCGCTCGACTGTCTCCTCAAGCTGGGCAACCCTGAACCTCAATTTTTCATTTTCCCTGAGAATATCTTTGGTGAATTCTTCACCCTTTTTGAACATCTGGATAAATTCTTCAGCCTTATTCAGATAGCTGGTCTCTTTTTCCACCACTTACAGTCTCCCTCGGATATGTGGGTTGTTTACAATTCTGATGATCTCTGCCGGGATCTCGGAAAGGGGAAGGATTGTCTCAACTCCGCCGTTCTTGATCGCCTCTGCAGGCATGCCGAATACCACGGCTGTCTCTTCAGATTCCGCTATAGTATAACCACCCCGCGTTTTAATATCCAGCATCCCGTGTTTACCGTCATTGCCCATGCCGGTAAGTATCACGCCCATGGAAGCAACGCCGTAATGCTCGGCAACTGATGACATCATATGGTCAACAGACGGGATATATTTATCCTCAAATCTGCCCTCTTTGAGCGCGACCTGCTTTCTGTTCCCCCGGTTTTTCAGACTGAGATGCTGGCCGCCAGGGCAGATATAGACAGTCCCGGGCTCGATAATATCACCCTCTGCCGCTTCCTTGATTTTGATCTGGGACATCCGGTCAAGTCTCTCTGATAACGGTGCGGTAAAACCCTTCGGCATATGCTGGCTGATGACCATGGCAGCCTTGAAATCAGAAGGCAGCCTCGTCAGGATGATCTGAAGTGCGGCAGGTCCGCCCGTAGAGGAGCCCACTGCAACAATCTCAACAGCATGTTTGCTCGTCCTGCCCTTCCCCGCATGAACAACCCCATCCTCCTCTTCCTGATCAAGCAGTTCGAGGTTCTTGCTCAGGATATCAAGTCTGATGTTCTTAAGACCCTTAATCTTCCTGAGAAGGTCTTTTTCGATAGTCTGAAGTTCAACCGACGCACGGCGTGTCGGCTTCGCAATAAAGTCAACAGCGCCAAGCTCAAGTGCCTTGAAGACCGTCTTTGAATCGGCATGGGACGTAACCATGATTACAGGCGTCGGCCGCTCCCGCATCAGCCACCGGAGAAAACTGAACCCGTCCATGCCCGGCATCTCGAAATCGAGCGTGATGATGTCAGGCTGGAGCCTCAGGGCCTTTGCCATGGCATCAATGCCGTCAGTGGCAATGCCCACGACCTCAAGGGCAGCGTCTTCCTCGATGATCTTTTTCATGGTCTGCCGCGTGTATGCGGAATCGTCTACAATAAGGACCTTTGTCTTCATTTGACCCCCGCACTGCCGTTCGGCTTCTGATAGACCATGTCATTCTTCAGATGCTTCAGAGTAAAGGCAGTCGAGATATTGATCAGGGATTCTGCATGACCCAGCAGCAGATACCCCCCGCCAACGAGCCTGTCATGGAAGTTCTCAATCACGCGCCTTCGGGAAGCATTATCAAAATAGATCAGAACGTTTCTGCAGAATATCACATCCATCCTGCCTAAGAACTTTGATTTAAACGGATCAAGCAGATTGAGATAACTGAAATTCACATATTTTTTGACCGAGTCACTGATCTTGAACGAACCGTCGTCCTCAATAAAATATTTATTCATGAAATAGGGCTCTGCTGTCCGGAAAGAATTTCTGCGGTACACCCCGCGTCGCGCTGTCTGGAGTACCCGCTGGTTGATGTCACTGCCGTGGACCTCTATATCCCACCCGTTGAAATGCCCTTTTTCATTGATGAGCATAGCTATCGTATAGGGCTCCTCTCCGGTCGAGCAGCCTGCTGACCACACCCTGAGCGTTTTCCTGTCCCTGTTTACCGTCCTCAGCTCATCAAGGATCTCCTCGCTGAAGGCCTTGAGCTGATTCTGCTCCCGGAAGAAGTAGGTCTCGTTTACGGTGAGCACATCCATGATCGCCGTGAGCTCTTCCTCTGCCCTCTTGTCATATCGGATAAAGCGGTAATAATCCCTGAAATCGTTCAGGTGATGATTCTTGATGCGGCGCGACAGCCTCTTTTCAAGAAGATAGCGGGAAGTGTCGTCAAAATACAGGCCGCAATAGTCCTTAATAATGTCCCGTATCAGTCTGAAGACATCTTCTGGAAGAGGAATTATCTCTTCTTGCTCAAACACCCAGTATCTCCTCCACAGCCTTGACTACCGTCGGATCTTCCTCGGTATCAAGAAGTCTTTCGAGCTCTGTCCGGACTTCAGCCTGGCAATGCCTGCCCAGGGCTTTTACGGCAGCAATCCTCGCGGCCCAGTCAGGGTCCCGCAGATACGGAATAAGAAGGTCCTGCACGCCGTCAAACTCTGCAAGCGCTGCTATAGCGGTCCGCTTGACTTCGTCATCCGTGGAGGTAAGCATTCCGGATATGGCCTTGCACGCTTCACTGCCTCCCACTGCCTGCAACGCCTCAATCGCGGTTGTGACAACAAAGCCGCTTTGGTCATGCAGGAGAGGCACCAGGATAATTATTGAGTTTTTGTCTTTGAGCATACCGAGCGCCCGGGCCGCAGACACCCGCACAAAATTGTCAGGGTCAACGGTCAGGATGTTCAGGGAATCAAGGATCCCCTCGCCGCCGATTGCACCAAGACTCAAGGTAGCGGAAATTCTGATATCAGGATCCTCATCGGTAAGCGCATATTTAAGATATCGCACAGCCTCTTCCGAGCCGATCTGGGAGAGGGCTCCCACGACAGCCTTTCTCACCGCAACCTTCTCGTCCTTCAACGCAAAGCCGAGGTCCTTCACCGCAAGGTCAGCCTTCATTTTTCCAAGAAGGCGCGCAACATTTCTCCTCAGCACAGCAGAGTCTGACCTGAGCATTACGAGAAGTTCCTGAATATGAAGATAGTGCTGCAGCATGCTGAGCGCGTCAACAGCAGCCTCCTGTACATCCTCATAAGGATCAGCAAGACGTTTAATGAGCATGGAAACCGCATCGGACATGTTCAGCCTTGCGATGCTCCGAGCAGCAATGGAACGCACATGACCATCCTCATTAGTCAGAAGTTTTGTAAGCATATCATAGTACACCGGGGAAACGATCTCCCCCGCCACTTCGGCAATAAACCTGAGCTGATGAGGATTTCCCGTATCAAAGAGCTTCAGGAGCGAGTCCGGCCTCTCTCTGCCGATAAAAACAAAGGCCCCCTTTACGTCTTCTGCATATTCTTCTTCATGGGATATGTCAAGGAGAGGACCGTATGCAGCCTCGTCTCTCATGAGCCCAAGCATCAGGATAGCCGAAACTCTCACTTCATTTTTATTCGACCAGGCGTGGGCCACAAGAAGGTCTATCGCCTTGTCGCCAAGGATCCGCCTTAATTCTTCAGAAATGACCTCTGCGCTGATCCCGTTGTGATACATCTTTTCTATGGTCCGCAAGGCATGTTCCTGGATATTTTTCGAAGCATCCTGCAGCAGCGTTATCACCGGTTCGAGCGTTGCAGGGTCAGCAAGCATGCCCAGCGCCTTGAGCACAGGCTCACGAAGCGGCTTCCGCTTCATGGCCGCAAGGAGATGGGGAACGGCCTTCCTGTTGCCTATCCTGCCGAGCGCATCTGCAGCCGGATAGGCTGTCCAAAGGTCTCCGCTGTCAAGGATCTCGATCAGGGCATCAACAACCGAAAGCTCCCCGGCTTTACCGAGATGCTCAACAGCGGTTGCCCTGACGTTCTCGTCCTCGTCCTTCAATGCATCGAGCATGAGCGGCAGGGACCTGCTGTCCATCTGCTCCCCCATTACGTCGATGATAAACTTCCGTACATCCCTGTTTGAAGTCTTGAATCCCTCGATGAGAAAGGGTGTGGCCTTCCTGCCAAGTTTAATAAGGGCTTCGATGGCCGAATTTCTGGCACCGGCGTTTTCTTCAATATAAAGGAGATCGATAATGCCCCGGATATATTGATCCGGGCCGTATTCCTCAAAGAGGATATCAACAGCCGATTTCCTTACACGCCAGCTCACATCCGTCATAGCCCTGATGAGGAGCGGTATGCTTTGGGCATCTCTGAGGCCGCGCAGCTGCTCGACGGCCCGGCGCCTGACCTCAATATTATTGTCGCTATTAAGCTGTTTTTCCAGTTCCTGCACTGTTATCCTCCAGCAGTTCCTTTGATTCTTTCAGCCATATCTTTTCTTCCGAGGTGAGCAGATTTTCTATATTGAGGAGTATGATGATCTGGTCCCCCTTTTTGCCCAGGCCGGTCAGATACTCTGTCTTGAATCCCTTGAAAATGGACGGGGAGGGCCTGATCTCTTCCGGATTCAGCAGAAGGATCTCCCTGATCTCATCAACCAGGAACCCTATTTTTTCCTCGCCGAATCGGACAAGTATAATCCGTTCTTTTTTTCCGGCAGGCTTCATCCCGAATCTCAGCCTGAGATCCATGACCGGAATGACCGCTCCGCGCACGCTCATGACGCCGGTCAGAAAGCCCGGGAGCCCCGGGATGGAAAAGATCTTCTGCACACGCAGGATCTCAAGCACACGGCCAATATCTACGCCAAAAACATCCTCGCCTATATTGAATATCGTGAACTTGGACATCAGCTTACCTTGAAGGTCTCCATCTCCTGCTTCAGGGACTCGATTTCCCTGAAGAGCGTTTTGAGTGAGTTTGAGACCTCCTCCATATCCTGCATGGTAGCGACCCCGATGCCGCTGATGTTCTCCATCGCAGCGATAATTTCGGTGTTCACCTTCTTCTGATGCAATTCATTATTATTGATCTGATTTATCCTTTCATTGGCGAGTTCAATATTCCGTGATATGATCCTCGTTCCTTCTGCCTGCTCGCCGGCACTGCGTTTCGAAAGTTCAGCAACTTCCTTCACGTCTCCCACGCCCTCAAGGAGGTAACTCAGCGCGTTTTCCTGCTCCTTGGTGGACTTGGTAACGCTGACGATCACTTTTTTGATGTCGTCAACTGCAGAAGTAATCTGTCTCAGCCCAAGCGACTGCTCCCCTGTTGCCCGCTCAATGGCCTTGGTCATTTCTGAGGACTGGATTGATGCGTTGAGTATATCCCTCAGAGCCTCTCCGACCTTTACCACGAGGGTATTGCCATCGTCCACTTTCAGTTTTGCATTATCCACTGAATAGACGGCATCCTTAATATCCTTCTGGATAGTTTTAACAATGCCGCCGATCTCACGAGTGGAACTTGCGGTGCGTTCGGAAAGCGCCCGGATCTCATCTGCAACGACCGAGAAGCTCTTGCCATATTCCCCTGCCTGGGCAGCAAGGATGGCAGCGTTAAGACTGAGCAGGTTGGTCTGCTCGGTTACATCCCGGATAACGGAGAGTACTTTCTCAATGTCGACTGACCTGGCTCCGAGCCGCTGGATGATCTCTGCAGACTTCTTCACCTGGTCGGAAATACTCTCCATGCCCTCTACGGCATTGACCACAGACATCATGCCGACCCCTGAGGTGATCTCCTTCACCCTGTCGGCGATTTTGGAAGAATCGATAGCGTGTTCTTCGACCTCCCGGACTGAGGCACCGACCTCTTCAACAGACGCAGAGGTGTCCTCCACAGCAGACAGGGCCTGGCCTGAATTAGCCGATATAGACTTCGATGTCTGGGACATCTCGAGCACCACGGAATAAGAATCCTCTGTCGAGCGGAAAAGACGCTGTGTCTGGGCTGACATCTCTTCAGCCGTTGCCTTCATCTCAAGGAGAGACGTCACATTCTCGGTCGAGAAGTTCAGGAGCTTTTCGATACTTTCACTGACATCCCTCTGGGACTTATTCGCCAGCTGGATCGAGCGGATACCGTTTTTCACGGCCGCAGCCTGACTGGCTATCCCGTCGCTTGCGATGCGGTAGGTGTGGTCGACCTGCTTGATAGCCATACCCACATTGGCTGCAGTTTCATTGATTTTTGCAATCATCTGGGCGAGACGCAGTTCAAGCACCCCGACGCCCTTCGCAATGGTGCCGATCTCATTGTCGCCGAGGTCCGGTATTGCCACCGTAAGGTCGCCGTTTGTAATCCTTCCCATGACACTATTGATCCTCTGCACAGGCCCTTTGATATTCCGGTTGAAGAAACGGATCATGAAGAATCCGAGCAGCAGCAAGGCAATGCCCTGATAGGCTATGATGATAATCATGCTTTTCCGGATATTGTCATTAACGGTCATCCCGGTGAAGTGGATTACCACTTCACCGATCTTGGTACCGCCCGAATTGATCGGCGTAGTGACAAGCATTGCTTTTTTGTAATAAAAGGGATTGAGCGCAGTGATATCTGCAGCATCGGCTTTGATCTTTTCTCGTGCCACCTTGCCCTGACTGTCAAAGATATGGATCGATGCGATCTCCTCATCCTTCGCTATCTCGTCCAGATAGGTATCGATCTGGGCAAAATCATAGCTGAGCAGGGGGTAAGCACTGCCCCCTGCAACGATCGATGCGGCCTGCTTCATCCGCATCTGGATCTCCCCGAGAAATGAGGCCCGGATATAAAGCAGGAATGCAACCGTTCCTACGGTCTGGGCAACCAGAAGCACCAGAAAGACCGTTGCGATGAACTTCGATGTTATGGATTTTCTGAACATCATTTAATCACTACCGCCTTGTTCGCCTCGATGATCTTCGCGCCTCTCGGGCTCTTAACAAAATCGATAAACTCCCTGATCGAACCGGCTGGCTGGCCCCTGGTCACGAGCGTGAAGACCTGGGTTTCCCTGTATTTGCCGTTTCTGACGTTTTCCGGTGTCGGCGCGGCCCCCTCGAGCTTCAACGCGACAATAGCACCGTTGGAGTCATCCACGGTTACTGCATCCGTAAACCCGATCGAACCCGCTCGGTTGGCGAGGATCTTTGCCATCTCAGGGGATGTCTGGACAACAACAACCGATTCAGGCTCCCTGAGCTCTGCAAAACATTTGATCTTCTTTCTCAGCGTCTCCTTGGTCGCATCCGAGTCAGGCTTGGTGAAGGCCGCTATCTTCTCACCGTTGCCGCCAAGGTCTTTCCAGGTCGTGATCTTGCTGCTATAAATCTTACAGAGGTTTTCAGTTGTTATGTCCCGAATCGCAACGCCCTTGTTCACCCCGATAACTACGGCTACGCGGGCGATCTCCACTACCTGGAGCCCAAGAGTTTTTTCCTTGTCTTTAAGGTCCCTGTTGGCCATCCCGATATCAAGTCTTCCCTCAGCAGCGCCCATAATACCGCCTGCTGACTGTATGGATTTCTGGTTAATCTCTATTACGACATTCTTATGTTCAGCCATATACGCCTTGGCGAGTTCCGTTACCAGAGGGATCATGCCGCCCGAACCTGCAACACGGATCGTGTCAGCCCCATAAGAATTCTGAACAGCCATACCGATGAACAGAACAATAATCAGTAGTCTCGCAGAATAGTTCATTATTATCTTCTCCTTTGCTATTTCTATCAGTCATGCAGTTCACGCATGACCCCTGAGCAGCTATTTTACCGGTACGGCCTTATTCGCCTCGATAATCTTTGCGCCCTTCGGGCCCTTCACAAAATCAATAAACGCCTTTACCGCGCCCCTGGGTTCACCCTTTGTGACAAGATAATTGTTCTTGATGATCTTATACCTGGCGTTTCTGACATTGTCACTTGTCGGCGCCACACCATCAAGCGTCAGCCCAATGATCGCACCGGCGGAATCATCGAGGGCAACAGAGTCGGTAAACCCGATCGTGTCAGGCCTGCTTGAAAGCATCTTTGTCATCTCCGGAGAGGTCGGTACGGTGACGACCGTGGCCGACTCCTTCAACTCCCTGAAGCACGCAAGACTCTTTCTGACCGTCTCTTTTGTTGCATCGCGGTCAGGCCTTGTAAGCGGCACGATATTCTCGGCCGCACCACCCAGGTCCTTCCAGTTCGTAATGTTTCCGGAGTAGATCTTGCAGAGCTGCTCGCTCGTGATCGCCTTGATCGTCACGCTCCTGTTCACGCCGATCACCGTCGCAACCCGCGATATCTCCACCGCATGCACAAGGGCTTTCTCGTCATCTTTCAGAGATCGGGAAACAAGGCCGATCTCGATCTGGCCTGCTGCTGCTGCCCGCACACCGCCCGTTGACTCGATCGATTTCTGGTTGATATCGAACACAACGTCCTTATGCTCCGCAGCGTAAGCCTTTGTCAATTCGTTGAGCAGGCTAATCATGCTTCCTGAGCCGGCGATCCTGATCTTCTCTTCCGCAAAAGCAGAACCTGAGAACATCAAGAGAGCCACGGCCACGCCAACCGCAATCTTTTTCATCAATCCCTCATTTGCAAGTTTCGGCAGATCTGCTTTCATCTCCTGATCCTCCTAATAAGATATTTCTTAGAGACCGATCTTGGACATCATGACGCGTATGTTGGCGTAATCCTCATCATCTGCCTCAATAAATCCGGTGTAGTTTTCATAGATCGCCTTGAGCACCGGCTTGGTCTCCGGATCATCCTGCTTCAGCGCCAGAAGTGCAGCCTTAAGGTCCCTGAGGACCTGCCCGTCTATGTCGGCAGCAACGGTAAAATTGAACTCGGGAATATCTTCCGAAAGCTTGAGCACCTTGAGTCCCATATCCCTGTGTCTGAGCGCTGCACTCTCTTTGACACCTCCGGCATCAAAATCCCCGTTTAAGACCGCTTTCAGGACATCATCGTGATGCCCCAGGTAATTGTAGTAAAGCAGATCCTTGAGGTCGATACCTTCAGCAAGCAGCACTGCCCGCGGCACGATATGACTCGATGTCGAATTGACGTCGCCAAAGGCAAAAGAACGGCCTTTGATATCCTGCATAGTGTTTATGCCGCTGTCGCTTCTCGTAATGATGGCCGCCTTATGAAACGGCTTGCCGTTATTGAGGGCCTTAACAAGCACCCGTGCACCACATTTTTCGTGCGCAATGTTATAGGTTGACGGCCCCATGAAACAGAACTGGGTGACGCCCTGCTCAAGGTCCCTGATCGCCCCCTGAAAATCAACGGCCACCTTCAGGTCTACCTTTCGTTTCATGGTCCTGCTCAGATATTCGGCAAGGGGACTGAAGTGCTTGAACATAAGCGCCGGCGATTCGATCGGAACGATGCCGAGCCTCAGCACGCCGCCGGATACAGCCTGTTCCCCGGTCAGCTTCAGCCGCTCCATCTCCGTAGAGGCAAGTTCAGCGTCCTTGTGCAGTTCCTTTACCAGCTGGTTCAGTTTATAGGAACGGTCCTTGTTCTCCGCAGGGATGTCCTTGATCTTTTCGATAGAGGACCAGATCTGATTCGACCCGATCTTCTGCTCATTAATCGCCCGCGAGATCTGCTGGCTTTTGTCAGACACGACTTCGATGGCCTGCGAGATCTGCTTGCTGTTTAATGACTGTTCATTCGTTGCCGTCCTGACATGGTTGGAAACATCACGCATCTTCTCTGTTGACGCCTTGATGAGCTGTATGCCGCTGAACTGCTCAGCCATGGCATTCGTAATCTGGCCGACCATATTGAGCACCTTTTCCATTGCCTCGGATACAAGAAAGGTTGCCTTCGACTGTTCCGCGGTCGACCGTTCTATTGCCCCAGCCATCTCAGACGATTTTGTAGAACTTTCCACAATCTTTCTGAGCGCATCGGCAGCCTCCTGGGTCACCTTGAACCCAACCTCGACCGACTTCAGGCCGTCCTTCATAGCATCAACGGCTTCGCTCACTTCCTGCTGCACAGACTGGATAAGATGCCCTATCTCCTGCGTTGAGATGGAGGTGCGGTCAGCAAGCTGCTTGATCTCGTCAGCAACGACAGAAAAACCCTTGCCATGCTCGCCGGCCTGCGCAGCAAGGATTGCCGCATTCAGCGCCAGGAGTGTTGTCTGGTCGGTAATGTCGTCGATCACCGTCAGGATCTGGCCGATCTCCTCGGATCTGCCCCCCAGTTTCTCGATATAGTCAGCGGTTTTTTCTACTGACTTCTTGATATCCTGCATACCCTGTATTGTCTTGCCGATCGAGGTCATGCCAAAGGTCGAGGCATCGCGCTTGACCTGTTCAGAAAGTATTGAAGACTCCTTTGCCCGGTGATCGACCTCCTTTACCGCAGCGGCGATCTCCATGATCGCTGCCTGGGTCTCCTGGGCCGTACCCACAAGTGTGGCGGAGTTGCTGGACACTTCCCTGCTTGTGGCGTAGAGCTGCTCTATTGATGAGGAGGTTGCCTCGACGGCAATCGAAAGGTCCTGAGTACTGTTCGTGATCTCGGCGATGCTCGTGACCATCTCTTCCATGGATGCCGCAGTTTCTTCAGCGGACGCGGCCAGGCCCTCGGTGCCGTCGGCAATATCGGATATGGCGGCATTCATCTCCTCGATCGAAGAGGAAATGTTCGCAATCGCCTCAGTCTCGAGCAGGGCACCTTCCACAATTTTCCTCGACTCGCTCTCCACTTCCTGCACAACATGATTGACCCGCTTTGTAACGTCCTTGATCCTTCTCAGAATGCCGGATAAGGAGAACATGGACTGATTGATCGCCTTGCTTGCCCTGCCGATCTCATCAGTACTCGTGATCTCGACATCAAAGGACAGATCTCCCTCTGACAGCTTTTGAGCGGCATCTTCAACTGCCTTGACCGGCTTGATCACCATCCGACGGATCATAAACCAGAGCACTGCACTGAAGAACATCGCGGCAAGGATCGTTACCGAGATAACGAGAATAATATTGCCTACGGCGTCGCGATATTCCTTTTCGATCGAGAGTGAGATCTTCACCGCGCCGAGCAGGGCAGGGTCAGTTGCATGACAGGTCTTGCAGCGCTCCTCATTCATAAGCGGTTTGTAGTAAGTCAATTTCTTAACGTCGCGGACAGAGAAGGCCTTTTTTGTCTCTGCCAGCCGTTTCATCACAGCGCTCTCGCTGGTCTGACTGTCCGATGAAAAAGCCTGATGACCGTCATAATGAATAACAGCAAGCTCCTGAATGCTCTTCAACCCTTTCAATTCCTGTATCATCGCTTTCGTCACTTCCGCTTTTCCGTCAAGCATGGTGCGGGATATATCCTGGGAAACAATGGTCGCCGTAGACTCGAGGCTCGATTCGGTTATTCCATACAGGCTCTTTTTCTCTATGGTCAGCACCATGAACGCGGCTGAAAAGATCCCCAGGATCAGCAAAACCATCACCACGGTAAGGATCTTCAGTTCAAGCCTTTCTCGCATACACCCTCCTTTATCCGATCTCGATGTTCATCGTGTCTTCAGCGCGAAGGACAGAAATGAACCTTTTTTCGAGAATGACAATGACTTCAATATATTTTATTTCCGCCTCGGTCAGATGAGCAGGGGGCTCGAGCACCCTGTCCTTAGCGAGGCTGACAACTCCCATGACCCTGTCAATCGTCGCGCCTATAAACCCCAGCGGGCCGTCGATGATCAGTATTTTCGATTCTCTGCCGCCCCCGGGATTCTCCTCAGTCCCGTATTCCGGGGCCTCTCCTGCAGCCTTCAGCATCAAACGTGCCTTCAGGTCAAGTACCGGGATGATCTTCCCTCTGAGCGACGTAATACCGATGACATAGTTCTGCATCGTCGGGACCTTGGTCATCTTCTGCAGCCTGAGGATCTCTTCAACCTCCGAGACCTTAAAGGCAAACTCCTCAGTGCCGAGGCTGAAGGTGAGAAGCTCTACCTGGTCGTCGTCTCCATCCTGGATATTGCTGCCAGACAGTTCCTGCGCAGGAGGTTCATTCTTTTTCGTCTCTGGACCCGCAGGCTGGACTTCTTCGGGCATCACCTCTGCCTTCATCTCCGGCTTCTCCTCAATCGGAGATGAAGCCTCAATCCCGGCATCCTGGGGAGCAGGCCGGTCTTCCGGCCGCTTCCCGGTTTCCAGTTCCCTTGCCTTTTTCCTAATTTTCGCTATATCCATGCAAACTCATTTCCCGGGCAGCCGCATCAATGAACGCAGCGTCTATGATGACTGCTTCATGTGCAAAACCGTCCAGCAGTGCAGAAGTGGCAATACTGTTGATCAGCCGCGGCACCCCTTCAGAATAGGTGTGGAGAAGCTTCAGGGCTTCATCAGTAAACAGCAGATGCTCTCTTCCTGAAGTCCTCAGCCTGTGCTGAACATACTCCCGTATCTCATCCTGTCCAATAGGTCCGAGATGGTAATAGAGTCCTATACGCTGCTTCAGCGGAATATAGGCCTTATGGTTCAGCCTTTTCCTGAGATCAGTCTGTCCAACAAGAATGAGGCTGAGAAGGTTTGTGTTATCGAGCTGAAAGTTCGTCAGCAGTCTTATCTCCTCAAACGTGTCCTTGCTCGGAATAAGCTGCGCCTCATCGATGATGATCACAATAGAAGTGCCCGCCTCATATTCCTGGTAGACCTTTTCATAGATTGCGTCAAGCAGATCAGATTTGTGCACAGAGGGGATATCAATGTCGAGCCTTTTTGCAAGGGCGCGCAGGAACTGGGCAGGCGTCAGCACCGGGTTGATGATCGTAACGATCCTGTAACTTTCGCCCAGGATGTCCATCAAGGCCCTGGTAAGGGTTGTCTTTCCGCAGCCGACATCGCCGGTCAGCAGGATCAGTTCCTTCTCTTCAACGGCATACTGGAGCCGTGCGAGCGCCTCCTCATGGCTTCTGCTCAGGAAGAGGAACTTCGGGTCCGGCGTCTTGGTGAACGGCCGTGCAGTCAGGCCGTAGAACTCCTCATACATGGGTGGCCCCCTTCTGTTTCAGAAGCGATTCATCGATAAGCGACTCAATATCAAGAACGAGGATAACCTCATGCTTGCCGATCTCTGCTGCGCCGGCAAAACCCCTGAGCTTTTTCAGGTATTCACCGAGGGTCTTGATGACAATTTCGTGCTGACCGAAAAGCTCGTCGATCAGCAGGCCGACCTTCCGTTCTCCGAACCCGACGACAACAGCAAAGGAGCGCTCGTTCTGGTCGCCCGGGAGGCCAAAGAATGTGCTGACCCGTATCATCGGCAGCATCTCGCCCCTCAGATAAATAACCTCTTTCCATTCAATAGTCTGGATATCCCTGTGGTTCACAATAAGCGTTTCGGACATGGAAGTAAGCGGTACCGCAAACTTCTCTGCTCCGACCCTGACGATAAGCGCCTTGATGATCGCAAGCGTTATCGGAAGCGTCACCATAAAGGTCGTGCCTATATTGGCCTTTGTCTCAATATCAGCAAACCCGCCCAGCCCTGAGAGCTTTTCCTTGACAACATCCATGCCGACTCCCCTGCCGGACATCTCGCTTGCAACATCCTTTGTGCTGAAACCGGGTGCAAAGATAAAATTGATAATCTCCTTGTCATCGAGTTCAACGTCGTCGTCGATAAGCCCTTTTTCAATCGCCTTCTTCCGCACCTTCTCGAGGCTCACACCGCTGCCGTCGTCCTTCACTTCCACAACAACATGGTTGCCCTTCTGGTATGCCTTAAGCATAATGGTCCCGTGCTCATTCTTTCCCTTCGCCTTCCGCTCTTCAGGCATCTCGATCCCATGGTCAATGGCATTTCTGATCAAATGCATGAGCGGGTCAACGATCTCTTCGGCAAGAAACTTGTCCAGCTCCGTATCTTCGCCGTACATCTGAAGGTCTATCTGTTTGCCGATCTCACGCGAATACCGTCTGACAATCTGAGAAAGCCGCGCAAAGATCTGACCGATAGGCACCATGCGTATTTCAAGGACCTGGTCCTGGAGTTCTGCCAGCCTGCGTTCCAGTGTCTGGGATATCTTGTGAACGTCATAGACAAGGGATGTGTGACCATAGTTATCGATCAGTTCCGTGCCGATTCTCTTGACCGCACCCTTGGCAAGTGTAAGCTCGCCGATGGTATTAAGAATACGATCGAGCTTTTCTATGTCAACGCGGACCGTTGTTGAGGTGCTCTTGAGATGGGTGTCCTGTATCTTCTGGCCGTCTGCGGCAGGGGCGGCTGCGGGCGGAGGTGCTGAGACCTTGGGTGCAGAAAGGACCTCAATCTCGACATTGACCTCTTTTTTCAGCTCATCAGGAAGCCGGCGGCTGCCGAACATCAGGTTAAACCCTATGGACCCGTCAGGCACATTTGACGATGTCGGAAGCGTTGAGATAAGCTCGCCCATGGCCTTGATGGTTTTCGTCATTGACTCAAGAGCCTTGTCAAAGGTATCAAGACTGAAGACCGCCTTTGCGAGATACACTCCCTTGCCATCCTTGATATTGGCCTTTAGCCTGTGCTCTTCATATTCCGAGAGCACCCTCATAATGGCAGGGTCAATGGCGCCCCCGGCCTGCACTGCCTCGCCCTGCCCTTTCTGCCCGTTCCTGAAGTTCTCAATGTCAGTGAGGTACGCAGCAACGTCATCGATTTCCTGCTCATTGCTTACCCCGTCGACAAGGCTGCGGAGAATATCGAGGTTCTTGAAAAGAAACGAAACGATAGCATCAGTCACATCGACCTTGCCGAGCCTTACGTCATCCATAAGCGCCTCGAGGGCATGGCTCAGCCTGGAGATGCCCTGGAGTCCGAAAAGACCTGACACACCCTTGAGGGTATGCATTGCCCTGAAGAGGGCATTAATGGTGTCCGGGTTGATACCGGTGGCAACAGAATCCTGTATTTCAAGAATCAGATTCTGTGATTCCTGCAGGAGATCTTCGGCTTCTGCGATGAATTCTTTCTTAGAGGTGCTCATGGAACCAGGATTTTCTTGATGATTTCCTGCAGCTCAGATGACTTGAACGGCTTAGTGACATAGGCAGTAGCGCCAAGGGCCATTCCGCGTTTTTTGTCCTCCTCACTCCTCTCCGTACTGACAATGATGATGGGGAGATGATTGTACCGCGGGTTGTTCCTCACAAAATTGATGAGCTCAAGACCGTTGATGTCAGGCATGTTGATATCCGTAACGATCAGGTCATATTCCTGCTGAGGCAGTATTTTCAACGCCTCAAAGCCTGACCCTGCTTCGACCGTCTCATACTCGCCGAGTTCGTCGATAACAGCCCGTATCAGGGCCCTCGTTGTAGCTGAATCTTCAACAATAAGAATGGTTTTCACAGGATCTCCACGTTTGCTGAAATTGTATCAGAACATCCTTAAAAAAATCTCTATTGGCCTGCTTCTCAACCCCTGCCTTTTTCCATTTCATGAATCCTTCTCTGGAGCAGCGACTTTTCGAGTGCAAGACCTGCATGGCTGATGAATATCTCGAGTCCTTCGGTCTCGCCGATAGGATCCCGCGAAATGGCATTGTCGCAGTACAGCACGGCAGCGACCTTGCCTTCTGCAACGATCGGGAAAAAGGCGGCTTCTGCCGGCCAGGGACCACCGATCTCATCCATGAAATACAGGGTAATATCATCTTTCTCAAGAGGGCCCTTGTGCGGCATCTGTTCCGTGACGATCTTTTTCAGAAAGGAACTCATTTCAAGGGAAAGTACAATACCGCGTATCTTTTCATCAGCCCTGTCCACTTCAATGCCGAACTGACCAAGCCCTATGATCTGATTTTTCCCTGCCATGAAAAGCACTCCCCTCTGAAATATGTCGCTTGCAAGCCTGAGCACCAGGAGTGTTATCTCAGAGGTCGAGTTCGGAAAACGGAGTTCCTGGGTCAGCGACTTAAGCGCGGTAATATCCTTCCGCTCTGCAGCAGGTGTCTCACCCCAGTTATCGTCCCAGCCCGTGCCGGCATCCGTCTCTTCTTTCTGTCCATGATCTTCGACCGTGAAGGCCTGCGTCGGATCAAAGGATGACTCCGCTGATTCATCCTGGACCCTGGCCCCTTCCATAAGGAGATATTCAGGACTGAGGCCCTTTGAAAGCTCCCAGCCGAGATCCTGAAGCTCGGTCTTGTCTCCAATCTCGAGGTCGTCAAGTTCAAACTGGAAATCACCGTCCTCCCACAGGAGGAGGCGATAGATGACATGCTCAATCCTCTTTCGTGTTGCCTGCTCAAGGACTTCCCTGCTGATAGCGCCAAGGTCCAGAAGAAGGTCGGCAAGGGATTGAGTCGGCAGCTTTTTCTTGACCTCCACTGCCATCTGAAAGACCGTTTCCCTGATCATGCCTGCCTTAAGCATGAAATCAGCCAGCGTGCCATCAAGGTCATCGGTCTCAGCCCTCACGATAAGGCCGTTTTTGAAAACAATAAGCGCTGTGCCCTTGGTGCCCTTTACAAGAAATGTCCCTGTCTTCTTCCCAATGCTCAGGATCTGAAAAATATCAGCAAGGGCAAGGTCCTCAAGCCTTCCGGCAAGGCTCATCGCACCTCCGCACCTTTGGGAATTACGACTACGCCTCCGGGGCTCACGCTGAAACGCTTTCTGTCCTCTTCAGGATCATATCCTATGGTTGTACCTGAAGGGATATAGACATCTTTGTCGATAATCGCCTTGCGTATCCTGCAGTGCCTTCCGATTTCGACGTTTTCAAGAAGAATGGAATCCCTGATATCGACATAACTGTTCACTCTCACGTTAGGCGAAAGCACGGAACCCTGAACCCTGCCGCCGCTGATGATGCAGCCCCCGCAGACAATTGAATCGAGAGCAATTCCCAGCCTTCCCCCCTTGTATTCCTGGGAAAAAACGAACTTTGCAGGCGGATACTGTCCCTGGTAAGTCCGCATCGGCCAGCTGTCATCATAGAGGTTGAACTGGGGGTCAACAGAAACCAGGTCCATGTTCGCCTCCCAGTATGCATCGATCGTCCCGACATCCCTCCAGTATTTTGCTTCCTTCCTGTTTTCGTCCTTAAACTCATGGGCAAAAAGCTTTCCTGTCTTCAGCATTTCAGGCAGGATGTTCTTGCCAAAATCATGCGCAGAGGACTTTCCCGAATCACTCTTCAGCTCGTTGATAATATCGCCTGTGTTGAAGATATAGAGGCCCATGGAGGCATAGCAGTGCTCCGGATCGCCCGGAATGGTCTTGGGTTCAGTGGGCTTTTCCTCAAAGCCGATGATGCGGGAGTCAGTGTCCACCTGCACAATGCCAAATTCCGGGGCCATGGATTTTTGAACCCGAATGGTTGCAACCGTGCCCATGGCATGCTTCTGAAGATGGAAATCGAACATCTCGGCATAGTCCATTTTGTAGATATGATCGCCGGAAAGGATCAGAATATAGGGAGAGTTCTCTTTCTCAATCACATAAATATTCTGGAATACGGCATCTGCAGTGCCTTCATACCAGCGGTCGTCAATCCTCTGCTGGGGCGGGATGGTAAAGATATATTCACCAAGCTGCGGATTAAGCAGATTTTCCCATCCAAGCGCCAGATGCCGGTCAAGAGAGAGCGATTTGTATTGCGTGATCACCGCGATCTTCCTGATGTCTGAATTGATGCAGTTGCTGAGCGTAAAATCGATAATGCGGTATTTCCCGCCAAACGGCACTGCAGGTTTTGCCCTGTGGATCGTGAGAGGATGCAGACGTTCTCCTTTGCCTCCGGCAAGGACCACGGCAAGGACATCCTTCATCATTTTTTCTCTGCTTCTTTCCCTATTTTTCATCTCTGACCCCCGGAAATGCACGAAGACCTCTTCGCAGTCCTTAAATATGCCGAAAAAGAAAATTCCAACTCAAGACAAAGAACCACGCCAGCAGGGATCGCCTGCGCACCTCCCCTTTTGCCGCATATGACGAGTATATCAGGGAAAATTCAAGAGTGTCAATGAGTTAGAGTCTGTAAGGAGGGCTGTTCAGAGACTTATTATGACCATACATTATCCAAAAAATACCTTCGACCTAAGGCATGCATGTCACGCTTGCCGAGAACATTATTTTCTTTTTTTATACGTGGTGTCTTTCCTTGCAGTATGGGTGCTGATGAAATTTTCAGGCCTGAGGTCAGATGGTTGCATAGTCGGTGAAGTCTTCATACTCGATTCCCAGGGTTTCAGGGATGGGGAAAGCCGCCTTATCATGGACTTCGAGAGATCCGAATCGGATATTCGCCTCTCTCAGGGCACTGATGAGGTCCACAAGATAATTGGCGGCGACGTTAAGGATGAGGTACCCCATATAATTCTCTATTTCGTAGTTTGTCTCTATTCCGAGCTTATCGGCAATTAACTGAGCTTTTTCCAACTGTGCCGCTCGGGCCGCAAGGAGGGCCAAGTCCGTTTCCCGGAGATATATTGAGAGAGGTAATCTGTTTGTCATGCTGAATCAGTTTTCTCCATACAGACAATGGCTATTGGCGACTTTTTCGGGATCGTTAAAATAATCTGGCAGATATTTTGAAGCCCAATCACTGTCCGCCATTTTGTACGGCTTGATATAATACATTTCATCAGGCATTGGCCCATTTAGTTTTCTACCCGAATACCAATGGATAGCACCAAATCGTAAGCGCTGCTTGAAAAATTCTAAGGAGAGATCAATCTCTGTTGTTCCTTCTGAATTAATCTCAGCCTCTTTCGCCTTATCAATTAACTCAACCGCCTTTGGCGTCAAAATTGCGCCCAGCCAATTTTGTGCTTTCTCGTATTTTGCAGCATCCGTAAGAGCGGTGCTAACCATGAGTTCGCCGTCCTTGTAAAAGTCACCACCACCGATTGCACCTCTTAGGGGAAAATGATTTTCCATAGCAACCTTCATAAGTCTGGAACAAGTATGGAGGAAGATCTTTAAAGAATTTGAATGTAGAGGACTGCGATTGGTATCTACCACAATAATAACAGAGCCCGATAATATCCAGTGATCCAGCTTCATGCCATACAAATCTGTGCCAGACTTTCCGAAGCTGCTAACGAAAAAAGCCATTTTGCGAATACTTTCTGACAGATCGGCACTTTCAATAAAATCAGGATACCCCAGGATATCGAAAAAACCTACAAGAGTGTCCGTGTAATACACTATTACGCCATGCTTTCTCAAAAATGATGTGGCGACTTCCTTTGGATTACCGTTAAATTTATAGAGGATATCGTCAAGCTCATCTCGTGTTGCTACCAAAACCCCCTCACGTCCCTTAATGGTTATATCCAAGCGCTCGGCTGAGCTAACTGCTCGCACATTCATGATCTGATTAAAACCCCTGAATATCGAACCCCACACATCGATTGAATATGAGTATTCCATCTATTCAGATCATCCTATTTCCACAAGCTGACTTTTGGTAACCAAAAGATTGAAAACATTGCCACTTTGAAAAACAATTCCATGAAAAATATGGGGGCACGCGCACACCTTGCACTTGTCATTTTCCCCTTTTCTTTTTCGATTTCCCATTCCTCTCATTTCCCCCATAAACTGCAGGCTCTTCGTTCACTGTCAGATTCGCACCCTTGTCACTCACCCTTGAAAACTCAACCTTGACCCCCCTAAACAAGTCCCTCTCCTCTTTCCTGAGCCGATCGAGAGTCATGCGGCAGTATTCTTCATCTATCTCAATACCGATACTGTTTCTCCCGGTCTTCATTGCGGCAAGCATGGTTGTCCCGGTTCCGCAAAATGGGTCAAGGACCGTGTCGCCCCAGAAGGAAAACATCTTCACCAGCCGGTAAGCCAGTTCATAGGGAAAGGGCGCGGGATGGTTGCGGGTGGAGGCTCCGGTGATGGTCCAGAACTGCCGGAACCACTCAGAAAAATCGTCTTTGGCGATCATGCTTAACTTGCGCTGTTCTTCCGTAGGCTTGCGGTAGCCGCCGGGTTTTCGCTGCATCAGAATAAACTCGATATCGTTTTTCACGATAGCATTCGGCTCGTAGGGCTTTCCCAGAAACTTGGTGCCGTTATTAGCTTCAAAGGTTGCATTTGAAATCTTGTGCCAAATGATAGGGTTAAGGTTATCAAAACCGAGCCTTCGGCAGATGACCGCTATATCAGCATGCAGGGGCATAACAAGATGCCTGCCATGCACTTTTCTTGATAAGCAGACATCCCCTACTACACAGACGAGTCTGCCACCTGGAACAAGCACGCGATAAGCCTCCTTCCAAACCTTTGTCAACTCGGCCAGAAATTTCTCGTAATCAACGATATGGCCCATCTGTGCGGGATTTTCATTATATCTTTTCAGCGACCAGTACGGAGGGGATGTAATCACAAGATGCACGGAGCCGTCAGGCAAAAAAGGCAATGACCGGTTATCCCCCTGGACAAGTCGATGAGTTGTAATTTGTTTCTCCAATTGTGCCAGAGCGCTCATCATTAACCCTTGCAAAAAGCAGCAACCTGAGCCACAAGCGACCGCGCATAAAGTTCGAAAGTAAGGTCTTTGGCAGGTTCTCTGAAAGCGCCCTTTTGACCGGTATCTCTGTCGGAGAGAAAAAAGGCCGAAGCATTATAGTGACGCTCTCTTACAAGCTTCCTGCAGAAAAGTTCATATCTTTTTGCATAGGATGCTCCCTTGAATTCCTCAAAGACGCTGAAATGGGGTTCTTTCACTCTCACCGCGCTTTGTGAGCCTTTGCAGTCTTCAAGCAGAAAGATATACCCGATCCAAGGTCGTATTGTCTTGTTAAAAGCTCCCTCCCTGTATGCTGTCCAGAGATCAAGGGCGCTGCCCATAGCTTCCTCAGTGCGGTTATTGAAATTGTTGCCGAAAGAAGGACCTACTTGTGATTTTGCTTCAAGAGCTACGAGCAACTGACCGTCTTTTATCACCAGAAGGTCCCATTCTTTTGTGGGCCTGAAAAAGCCGGGAAGTTCAAGATTCTTATTATGGAAAACATGCCGCTCATCAATTCCTGCGGCAACTATTATTTCGGTCAACAAAGCGATAAAGCCATCCATCTGAGCGCCGCCGGTAACAGCGCTTCTCAGCCCTTGGTCAGCACGCCCAGAGCCTTCCTGTTTTTTAGCTTGGTTCTCACGGGTCAACCAGTAATGAGATACCGCCTTTGCCACCCTTTCGTTAAGATCTTTTATCATTGTATCCATCGGTTATTTTATGCTTATTCTCGAAAATGCCGCAAGAAGGCTGATCACTTCAAAGCATTGCTGGTCGCACCATCGGTCCCCGTATCATCAAAAAAGTTACTAATGATAATACGTTACGGCTATTATAACAACAATTGGGAAGTAGCGGCAGGCCATGTTTACATCGATTAGCAGAAGGAATAAGCGGCATACTGAAAACTTACCGAATGGCCGCGGCGGGAACCTCGTTCTCTAAGATTTCTTCTCGTGCAGCTCACACTTTCCACTCCGGTTTAAGCTTAAAGCCCTCCTGCCTGACCATCCAGGAACTTGCGCTTATACCTGTTTGCTCGTAAAATGCCATAAAGGGCGTATAACAGAATAGAGGATGGGATAAATTGGGAGAACTTCAACACTATGCTTGAATGGACAGCTTACATCAAAATATTCACCACGCTCCTTGCGATCGTGAACCCCCTCGGTGCGATCCCGATCTTTATCAGCCTGACCGGCAGCATGGCTTCAGAAGAGCGCAGACGCATCATAAACACCGCAAGCATAACTGTTGTCGTGGTCCTGATCGTGGCTGCGCTGCTCGGCAAACCGCTGCTTGATTTCTTCGGTATCAGCATCGCCTCGTTCAAGGTAGGTGGCGGCATTCTGCTTCTGCTCATGGCAATATCGATGATGCAGGCAAAATACGCGCAGACAAAGCAGACCCCTGAAGAAGAGGCTGAAGCTGAAGAGAAAGGAAGCATTGCCGTGGTGCCGATCGCCATGCCGCTTTTGGCAGGCCCAGGCGCCATATCGACCATAATAATCTACGCTGACGCCTCGCCCCATGTCCTTCATATCACGCTGCTCATTATCAGCAGTATTCTGATTGCATTACTGACGTGGGTCGCGCTGAATATCGCAAGCCCTCTCAGGGGCGTGATGAGCAAGACAGCGATCAATATCGCAACCCGCCTCATGGGCCTGCTTCTGGCAGCTATCAGCGTTGAGTTTATTTCCGGCGGCCTGACCGTGCTTCTGCCGGGACTGAGATAGCAGGCTGTTTTTGGGGATATGCCCCCATTGATCAAAGAGCGTTAAACGCTATTTCCTTTTTCTGTCCCCCTGGCCTTTTCGGGCAGAGGAAGTGATGATGAAATCCTCCGGCCCGAGGTCCGGATCCTTCTCGATAGCCTCGACAAAGATCGTGATCGCTTTTTTCATGTAGTCCGCAAAGTGTACGCACCCGGTAATGCATGGATCCCCTGTCGTGTCTCTTCGTCGATCGAAGCAGTATACTTTGCCATGGATGTCCCTCCGTTTCTCTGCCGCTATTATACCGGAATCGTTGTTTTGCCTTTCCGCGATCTGAAGAAATGAGTCAGACATACACCAGACAAAAAAGTCCCGACCTTGACAGAACCGGCAAATAGGATAGTATGTAATCAGTAAACAGAGGACTCGTCCCGATCTTTCTGATTCAGATCACGCTGCTGCTTTTTGGGCGGACATATCGATATGTTGTATTACGCAAAGTATGATATGAACCAACCGGCAGGTAACATGAAGAATTGTCAGACAAGAAAGGCGGGACGAACTATCAGTCACCATAAGGGGGTGAGTCTGCAAGTTTTTCCGGACATTGTTGTGAGGGTAAATACAAATAATTCAGCAGGAGGTATCCCGATGAAAGCAAACGCAGCAAAGAGAGTGCTCATACTCGTCATTGTCGTATTTTCGATGAGTCTAATGGTTGGTTGTTCCCATCTGGAGAAGGCCCCAAACAGAGAAGGTTATGTGATGTACCACAAGCCGCTGCCAGAGGCAGACAGGGCAATTGAAGAAGCTCGCAGGGCGGGCAAAGACAAGGAATGTCCGGCAGAATTCAATGCTGCAAAAGATATGACAGACAAGGCCTTTGAGATCTACATGGCATGCCGTGACCAGGAAGCGATGGATATGGCAAAAGAAGCAATCAACAAAACAAAGACCCTTTGTCCGCCTAAACCGGTTGTCGAAATGAAACCTGAACCAAAGCCAACGCCACCGCCTCCTCCACCGCCGCCTCCCCCACCGCCAGTTGTTGCGCCGCTGAAGATAATTCTTGAGGACGTACATTTTGACTTTGATAAGGCAACCCTTACAAAAGTCGCAACGGCTATTCTCGACAGCAACATAAAGACACTGAAAGCAAACCCAAGCGTAAAGGTCGAGATCGAGGGCCATACCTGCGCTCATGGCGCTGAAGCCTACAATATGGCCTTAGGAGACAGAAGGGCAATTGCGGTGAAAGAATATCTGGTATATCAGGGGATCGCTGCAAGCAGGATGACGACGATCACCTATGGCGAAACAAGACTTGCCAAGCCGGAGATACCAACACCAAAAAACAAAAATTCTGCGGAAGCAAAGGAAAACAGACGGGTTCACTTTGAAGTCATCGTAAAATAAGAACAGAAGCGCATAGGGCCGGAAAAACGGCTTATGTTGATCCGGCCCTTGCCCTTGGTACAGGTGTTAACCCTGCAATCTGACATTACAGATACAGATTGCCGGACAGGAGACAATACGAAGCAGCCTTATTTCTTTTCTTTGTACGTTTTGTCTTTCCGGGCGCTGGCAGTAATGATAAAATTCTCCGGCCCGAGGTCAGGATTTTTCTCAAGCTCCTCGACAAAGATGCTGATCGCTTTTTTCATGTAGTCTGCGAAGTGTACGCGTCCTGGTAAGGCATGAATCCGCTGTCGAGTTTCTTCATCGATTGATGCCGTATACTTTGCCATAGATGTTCCTCCGTTTCTCCGCAGTTATTATACCGGAATACTTCACCCGTCCGTTCTCTCAAGTCTGACACAAGGCTGAATACAGCTTGAAAAACAACTGATGCTGTGAGAGACTGGTAAAAAGGAGAAAGCTATGAAAATAACATTACTCGTCATGTTGTCAGTTCTCTTGCTTGCAGGTGTTGCCTTTGCTGAAGAGGTCACAATAAAGGTCTACCTGACAAGCGAACAGGGAGTCGGAAGAGAAATTGGCATGATTACGGCATCCGACAGCAAATACGGACTTGTCCTGACACCGCAGTTAACCGATCTTGCACCCGGTCTGCATGGTTTTCACGTGCATGACAAGCCCGATTGCTCCCATGCCATGAAGGATGGGAAATCAGTGCCGGCGCTGTCAGCAGGAGGTCATTATGACCCTGCCAATTCAGGCAAGCACGAAGGGCCCTATGGCAGCGGCCATCTCGGTGACCTGCCTGCCCTCTATGTTTCTGCAGACGGGAGGGCAACGCTCCCTGTTCTTGCCCCGCGCCTGAAGACAGCGGATATAAAAGGACGCTCCGTCATGATCCATGCAGGGGGCGACAATTATGCAGATGCCCCAGCCCCTCTTGGCGGAGGGGGAGCCAGAGCGGCCTGTGGTGTGGTTAAGCAGTAAGGTTAATGCACGGTGCTCCCGCCCCTGAACAGGAAGGGAGCACCCCAGCAGTAGAACTTCGGCATCTGAACCATTTCGGATGCCCTTCAAAAGGCTGTCTCCCCGGACAGATCAGGAACTCATTAAGATTTTAATGCTATTTCCGTATAATACCCTCATGGGCTCAAGTCCGGAAAAAGACGCAGAGCGGAGATGTTGCCGATAAATGCACTATGACAGGTAAGGCAAGTAACAGAAGGTGAACCGGAAGCGCACCATATCCCGGGTTATCACCTATATCTCGGCCGCGGTCATCGGCATATTTGTGCTTGCCATTCCTCTCGGTTATTTTGTCATTTCGTATCAATATATGGCCGGCAGCCTGAAGACTGACGCTGAAATCAATGCCGCCATCATCTCTCATTCAATGAACCTGGACGGTCCCCTGCAGGGGATCGGACAGGAAGAACTCATGGCATCCATCTCGCAGCGTCTCAGACAGGGCAATGGAGAGATCCGGCGTCTCATTAATGAAAAAAATGTGGTCATG
>JACRHC010000126.1 GCA_016217675.1 Nitrospirota bacterium | reverse complement strand
GCTTGTTAACTCCGTTCGACTTGCATGTGTTAGGCACGCCGCCAGCGTTCGTTCTGAGCCAGGATCAAACTCTCATTTGATACTGGTTTCTCTTAAACTCATTTTTCAACGTGACCTGCTCTATAGTTTTCAAAGAACAATAGCCCGGAATACCTATTTTCTGATTTAAAAGGTACCCTGGACAACTGCAGAAGCCATATCAATTTAACATGGCTTAACTGACGAACCCTGATTATAAATATTTCGAGTTAACTTTGCAAGCAAAATATTGCCGTTCTAAAAAAAAAATCAAACACATTGAAAAAAAAGAAAAAAACTATAAGAAAGCATGGTTATTTTTATCGTTAGACTACAATTCATGAACAAAAAAGTTCTGTTGCCATTCATCTTCGACCGTTGTCCAGTTCCCGTGACCTGGCAATAATTTTGTCCTTGGCGGAAAAGAAAGGACCTTCTTGAAAGACACTTTCAAGGCGTCAATGCTGCCGCCATAGAAGTCAGTTCGCCCTATCGAGCCGGCAAAGACCGTGTCCCCCGTGAAAATTAACCCATCAGAAACAAGACATATCCCTCCGGGGCTATGTCCAGGGGTATGCATAACCGTCAGCTTGACTTCCCCTGCCATGATTTCCTCTCCATCCCTGAGAAAAAGATCCGGATGGGGTGGCTGGACAACGCGAAAACCCCAGATCGCTCCCTGGGACTCAACTCTCGAATAGATCTCAAGGTCATCTATATGCAGCGTTACTTTTGCCCCGGTCCTCTCCCGCAGGACGGCTATGCCTCCTGTGTGGTCAAAGTGGGCGTGCGTGCAGATAATGTGTGAGACTTTCAGGTTCTTGCTCTTAATGAATTTCAGTATCTTGTCAGGCTCATCGCCTGGATCGATGACAAGGGCATCAAGGCTCTTTTCGTCATAAGCAACATAGCAATTAACCTGAAGCGGTCCGACAACAATTTGCTCTACTTTCATGGTCACCTCTTGGCCAGCTTTTTCATGATAACTCCACGGACATAATGCATCTCGTCGTTTTTCATGATTGTCGTCGCAGCGACATAAATAATGATACAAAGGATCATTGTTCCGGAAAGATACATTGCCTTTATTGGGGTTGCTCCACTTTTCTCCCAAAGTTCGCCGTGCAGCACGGCCCAACCTGTTACCCCCATGGCCAAAGAAGCAAGAGATATCTGAAAAAAAGACTTGATGATTTTTCTTGCATCAATCCGCTGCAGTTTCTTTTTCAGGAAGAGCGAGAGCAGGAAGAAATTGATCCCTGATGCCAATGAGTTTGCAAGTGCCAGTCCGGAATGCCTGAGAGGCCCCATAAGCGCCGCGCTGAGGATTATGTTCGATACAACGCCTATCATCGCTATTTTGACCGGTGTTTTGGTGTCCTGCATAGCATAGAATGTCGCTGTTAAAATTCTCACGCCGACAATAGACCAAATCCCTATCGAGTAAAACAGAAGGGCTTCAGCAGTCCCCTGCGTAGCAGCATAGGTGAACTGTCCGCGCTGAAAAAGCAGGTTGACAATCGGCTCTTTAAGGGCAATGAGCCCTGCCATAGAAGGTATTGCTATAAAGAAGAGCAGGCGCAGCGCAAAAGAAAAGTCCTCGCGCAGCCTGTCGAGATCACCCTTGACAGCATGTTCTGAGAGCAGTGGGAGCACTGCCATGCCCATGGCAACCCCGAAGATGCCGACAGGAAACTGTATAAGACGCATGGAATAAAAAAGATAGGTGATGCTCCCGTGGGGGAGATACGAGGCAAGAACACTGCTGACGATTATATTGATCTGACTTACTGACAGGGCAAGTGTTGCAGGCACGAGCAGCAAAAACATTTTTTTGAGCCCAGGATGCCTGAACGCGGTGTCGATGCCGAGCGAGTAACCACTTCTGAAAAAAGAGGGGAGCTGGAAGGCGAACTGGACAAGGCCCCCCACCAAAACACCGATAGCCGCAGCCACGATCGGCTGTTGGGTCCTCGACTCAAAGAAGACGATGCTTATGATGAGCGTTATATTCAGCATGGCTGGAGCGAGAGCAGGCACAAAAAATACCTTCTTCGTATTGAGTGCCCCCATTGTCAGCGCTGCCAGACTCACAAAGAGAAGGAAGGGAAACATGATCCTGGTCAAAAGCACGGTCAGAGAAAACTTTTCCGGAGATCCAAGAAACCCAGGAGCAATGGCCGCGACAATGGCCGGGGACAGAAAAACGCCTGCAAGACAGACTAAACCGACAACTATAATAATGAAGGTGAACGTGATCTTTACCAGCCTGTTGGTTTCGAACTCCCCCTGTTTCTCCCTATATTCTGTCAATACGGGGATAAATGCGGCCGACATTGACCCTTCAGCAAGAAGTTCCCTCAGGAGGTTCGGGATCTTAAAGGCCTGAAAAAAAGTATCTGAAATCCCTGTGGCGCCAAAGTAGAATGCAAAGATCATATCGCGCGCAAAGCCGAGGATCCGGCTGATAAATGTCGCAACAGACATAAGGCCTGCTGCCTTTGCTATTTTCCCTTTGCCATCCATATCAGCGTTGATTATAGCAGAGCAGGAGTGACTTCCTGCCATCAATCGCAGCAGTATGATAGAATTGTCAAAACTTTGTGAGGAGAGAATTTAAAAGGGTGTCAGTCCACAGCAATAATGCTTGAAGCTTTACATACAGTTTTCGGTTTTGAGACATTTCGGCCCAATCAGGAAGATATTGTCAGGAACGTCTTGTCAGGGCATGATGTCTTTGCTGTGATGCCGACTGGCGGCGGCAAATCGCTTTGCTATCAGCTTCCGGCCTGGCTGCTTAAAGGCACTGCCGTTGTCATAAGCCCGCTCATAGCGCTTATGAAAGACCAGGTTGATGCTGCACGGGAAAACGGAATCGCAGCAGTATTTATTAACAGTTCAATGACACAGAGAGAGATCTCGGATGCCTGCATCTCCCTGAAGCAGAGCAAGACAAAGCTCCTGTATATCGCTCCTGAACGTTTTGCCATGCCTGAGTTTCTTCAGTTTCTAAAAGGTCTGTCACTTTCCCTCTTTGCTATTGACGAGGCCCATTGCATATCAGAATGGGGCCATGACTTCAGGCCTGACTATCTCGGCCTGTCTGTTATCCCGAAAGAGTTCCCGAATGTGCCCATTGCCGCCTTTACTGCAACTGCCACCTCGAAAGTACAGGAAGATATCATATCAAAACTCGGCCTCAGGTCACCCTTTATTGTGCGTGCCTCCTTCAACAGAGCAAACCTGTTCTATGAGGTGAGGCCAAAGACAAAAGTAAATCTGCAGATATTGGACTTTCTGCAGGCCCGAAAGGGAGAAGCCGGCATTATATACCGGACAACAAGGGACTCTGTTATGGAAATGGCTGAGTTTCTTGCGTCTCATGGAATCAAGGCACTTCCCTATCATGCAGGGCTTTCCGCTGAAGAACGCAGCAATAACCAGGAGGCCTTCAGCCGCGATGAAGCACAGGTGATCGTGGCCACCATCGCCTTTGGCATGGGCATTGATAAATCAAATGTCCGCTTTGTGATCCATGCTGATCTGCCCAAAAATATCGAGAATTATTATCAGGAGACCGGCCGTGCAGGACGCGACAGTGAACCGGCACATTGCCTCCTCTTCTTCAGCAGGGGTGACATACCAAAGATCCGGTATTTCATAGATATGATGCCGGACGAAACGGAGCGTACGATTGCGATC
>JACRHC010000124.1 GCA_016217675.1 Nitrospirota bacterium | reverse complement strand
CTCTAATGGCTCTCCAAAACCGGCTTGAGCTCAAACTCAGCCAGAAGCTGGTCCTTACCCCCCAGCTTCAGATGGCGATCAAGCTCCTTCAGATGCCTCAGCTTGAACTTTCCCAGACCCTTACGGTGGAGCTGACAGAAAACCCGTTTCTCGAGGAGTCTATGGACAATGTCTCTGTTGAGGAGCTTTCTACGGAAGAAAAGGAATCTCTTGAACAGACAGATGACGACCGCGACGATTCCGAGCTTCCCCTTGAAGGCCTTGCAAGTTTTACGGCTGACGATTACTTTGACGAGCGCCGTTCTGACGGCAGAGACCTCGGGTATTTCACCCCCGGCACAACAACCCAGCCCTCCTTTGAATATTTTCTGAGCACCGTTCCGGACCTTTATGATCATCTCATTGTCCAGCTTCGGCACAGCATGGATGAGGATACGGTGAGAAGGGTTGCAGAACTCATAATCGGCAATATCGACGAAAGGGGTTATCTCGGGGTCTCTCTTGATGAACTCCAGCAGACCTCGCAGGCTCCGGCTGAGATTGTGGAAGAGGCGCTCATGCTTGTGCAGAGCTTTGACCCGCCGGGTATAGCCGCACGTGACCTCAGGGAATGCCTTCAGTTGCAGCTCAGACCGCTCAAACTGCTGGGTTCGCTTGCCGATATGCTCATACTCAACCACCTGGAACTGCTCAGCAAAAAGAAATATCAGCAGCTGGCAAAGATCTGTAATGTGCCGCTTGAAGAGGTCATGGCAGCGGTCAGAATCATTGAAAGGCTTGACCCGAAGCCTGCACGGAACTTCTCTGGAGGTGCGACAAACTACATCACACCGGATGTGTACATCTTCAAGACAGAGGAAGGGTATCAGATTGTACTGAACGATGAGGGTATGCCGAAGCTCAGGATAAACAGCTACTATCTGCGGCTTCTGCAGCAGAAGAACCTTGTCCCCAAAGAGGAGCGTCATTTCCTGGAGGAAAAGCTTCGTGCAGCAAAAGACCTGATCAAGAGCCTTGATCACAGAAACAAGACCATTTACCGTGTTACGGAGTGCATTCTGAACTATCAGAGCGATTTCTTTGAAGCAGGCGTAAGCCAGCTCAAACCACTCAACCTCAAGGATATTGCTACTGAACTGAACCTTCACGAAAGCACGGTCAGCAGAGTTACGTCGACCAAGTACCTTGCCTGCCCGCGCGGCATATACGGGTTCAAGTATTTCTTCAGCAATGCCATACCGAGTGATAACGGAGAGCTTTCCTCCACATCGGTCAAAGATATGATCAGGAAGATCGTTCAGGAAGAATCCCCAGCCACCCCCCTGAGCGACATGAAGATCGTCGATATTTTCAAAAGCCAGAATATCACCATAGCAAGAAGGACCATAGCAAAATACCGGGAGGAACTGAAGATTCCCCCGCAGAGCCAGAGGAGAAGATAGCAACTCTGCGCTATCCACCCCAGAGTGTCAATATCCCAGAGAAAGGAGATCATCATGAACATCATTGTTAACGGCAGACACCTCGAAGTAACACCAGCCCTCAAAAACTATTCGGAGGAAAAAATCAGGAAGTTCGAGAAGTTTCTTCCGGAGGGATCAGACGCTACGGTAACGCTCAGCGTTGAGAAATACCGGCACAAGGCAGAGGTGCTGCTCAAAACGAACGGTGTGCTTATTCAGGCGGAGAGCGTGACCGGCGAGATCTATTCTTCTATCGACGAGGTCTCAGAAAAGCTCGATCGCCAGGTCAAGAAATTCAAAGAAAAGCACAGTTCATACAGAAAGGGAGCTGCAAAGCAGATCGAACCTGCGGAAAGAGAGACCGCAGCAAATGAAGGCGGGAAGATCATAAAGAATAAGCGGTTTGATCTCAAACCCATGAACCCTGATGAAGCGGCCATGCAGATGGAACTTCTGGATAAGGACTTTTTCGTCTTCATGAATGACAAGAGCAGCGTGATCAATGTCATTTACCGCAGAAAAGACGGCAATTTCGGCCTGATCGAACCTCAGTAACCGGCGGCAGATGGCAGGCAGCAGAAAAGCAGATATTGCGAAGACCCCGGCTGGACAAAAAAACAGCCGGAAGTCCCGCATCCTTATCGTAAGTGGTCTTTCCGGCTCGGGGAAGACCGTAGCCCTGCGGGCAGTTGAAGATTCAGGCTTCTATTGTGTTGATAATATTCCGGTATCGCTCATCAGTTCGCTGATCGACAAGATTTCCCGGCAGAGCGGTTCAAGGCATATTGCTATAGGGATCGATATCCGGGAAAAGGAATTCCTCGGCAATATCAATGCAGCAGTGGCATTACTCAGAAAGAAGTTCCCTCTGCAGATCCTGTATCTTGAAGCAGAGCCTGAAATTCTTGTCAGGAGGTTCAAGGAAACGAGAAGGCCGCACCCGCTGGGCGGCAGCCTTGAAGAGGCTATCATGATCGAGAAGAAGGTCCTTGCAGGGCTTAAGTCAAACGCTGACAGGGTAATCGACACCTCCACCCTCTCTCCGCATGAACTGCGAAAGCTGGTCACGTCTCTCTATGCTCCGCAAGCCGGTCATAAAGATCTTGCGGTCAGTGTCATATCCTTCGGCTTTAAATACGGGATACCTCAGAACATTGACCTGCTCTTTGACGTGCGGTTCCTTCCGAACCCGCATTTTATCCCCGGTCTCAGGGAACTCACCGGCAAAGACAAAAAGGTCTCTGACTTTGTCTTTTCTCAGCCTGTCACAAAACAGTTCATGAAAAAAATAAAGGACCTTCTGGGCTTTCTGATTCCGCACTATATTCGGGAGGGTAAGTCATACATCTCGATCGCTATCGGCTGTACAGGCGGGAGGCACCGTTCACCTGCCATTGTCGAGGAGCTCGCCAGGTTCCTGTCAAAGGAAAACCTGGACCGGCATATCATCCACCGGGATATTTAGAAGAGCACAGTTTATACTCTTCTTTCGTCAGGATCGTATATGATCTTATGCAGCTGCATATTGAGCCTCACTTTAAGCCTGTCCCGAAGGATCCAGTCTGCAAGATCGCGTGGCTCTATGTTGCCGGCTGCCGGAGAAAAAAGGATTGTACACCGCTTTGAAAGATCATGCTCCAGAACCGTCTTCTTTGCCCACTCATAGTCGTTTCTGTCGCAGATAACGAACTTGATCTCATCGGCAGGTTTTATATATGCCAGATTGGAAAGATCGTTTTTTTCGCTCATGCCGCTTGCAGGCGTCTTTATATCCATTATCACGACTGCCCTCTTGTCCAGACAACTGATATTCATCGAACCGTTCGTTTCAATAAGCACCTTGAATCCTGCATCAAGCAGACGCTTTGTAAGATCTGCTGCTTCGTCACGCTGCAACAATGGTTCCCCGCCGGTGATCTCCACAAGGCCGAGGCCCTCTGCTGAAACTCTATCCATGATAGTGCCGATCGACATTTCTGTTGCCTCTTCATAGGAATAGGAAGTATCGCAATAGACGCATCTGAGGTTACAGCCGCTCAACCGTATAAATGTGCACGGAGTGCCTGCATACGTTGATTCGCCCTGAATACTCGTAAACAGTTCGCAGACTTTCATGTATCTCCTTTATGCCCCCGTGTGGGGTATTTATGCCCCGGAGGGGGTAATTATGCGGCCGATCTGATCGTCATATAGCCGGAAACAAGGATGAGCGCCCCGCCAAGGAGCGAATTCTGGCCGGGCATTTCCCCGAGAAAAACCATACTGAGCAAAATGGCGCATACCGGCTCCAGATATCCAAGCACAGCGGCCCTGCTTGCAGTAACCTCCTGGAGCCCCCGGTAATAGAGCGTTGGGGCAAGGATCGAATGGATCAGCCCCATGACAAGAAAACTCCAGAATGCCTGCCTTGGGAATTCACGTATAAACGGTGCAAGGCATACCACAATAGTAATATTTACGATATACGTAAGCATGAAAGGCCGATAGCCCCTGGCATAGATCCTTGCGATGATAATGATCACAGCATACGCAGCGCCTGAGACGAGCCCGGACATTATCCCCCTCATGCTGCCCTGCTGAACGGAAAATCCGTCGAGCATGATCCAGAGGCCTATGGATGAAATGACGATGGCCCCAACAAGCATCTTCGTGATCTTTTCCCTGAGAAACAGGGCTGCAAGAAATGCAACGATAATGGGGGCCGTATAATGCGTCAGTACGGCATTCGAAATAGTCGTCGTTTTGAATGCATAAAAAAAAGCAAGACTGTTGACGAGACCGACCAGACCGAGCAGAACCGGGGCAGCGAGCTTCTTCCTGTCGGTTATCTCTTTCATATATCCCTGTTTCCATGCAATGACCGACTGTACTGCAACAGCAATAACAAGGGAATAGAAGAGGAATATGTGCACCGGCAGATCAGATAGTCTGAAGACCACACCGAGAGAACTCCAGAGGAATATGGCAAGAAGGATATAGACCTGGGACATCAGAAGGCTTTATGGTTTCCGGAATTTCTTCTTTAAAGCCTTTTCAACATGGGGCGGGACCAGGCCGCGGACCGAACCGCCAAGGGATGCCATCTCCTTCACAATTGTGGCTGTAAGATATGAGAATTCCTCGCTCGGCATCATAAAGACCGTCTCGATGTCTGAAGAAAGTCGCCTGTTCATGAGCGCCATCTGCAGTTCATACTCAAAATCTGAAACTGCGCGCAGACCTCTGATTATGGCAACCCCTCTTCTCTCTGCCACGTAATCTACAAGAAGCCCATCGAACATCTCCACGCTCACCTCTTTATATCTCTTCAGCGTTTCACGGATCAGGGCCAGACGTTCCTCAACGCTGAAAAGGGGGTTCTTCTTTGGGTTCGGAGCAACGCCCACAATAAGATGATCGAATATCCTCAGACCCCTTCGCACGAGATCAAGATGGCCATTCGTGAATGGGTCAAAGGTGCCGGGATAAATACCTAATCTTTTACTCATAGTTCTTTTCTGTAAAGGGCAAGTCTCGTATCGCCATACCGGTATTGTTTTTTCAGTTTCAGTCTGCCTGATGCCTCCGGAACAACTACTTTCGCTCCATGTTCGCAGAGCAGCACACCCTGTGCATCTAAAATACCATATTTGTCGATCAAAGGAAGTATTTTCTCTATTTCAGATGAGGCATAAGGTGGGTCGGCAAAAATTATATCGTATGTCTCGCCTGTCAGAGAAGCCCTTTTCAGGAATATTTCAGTCTCTTCGCAGTGAACAGCTGTCCTGGATGCCAGATTGAGCTTGTCGATCAAATCACTGATAGCCTTTGCCCTGGGGCGAACGGATTCAACAAAGACAACGCTTGCAGTCCCCCGCGACAACGCCTCTATGCCGATTGTGCCGGTTCCTGCGTAAAGGTCGAGCAATGAAGCACCCTCGATTTCAGATCTCAGGATGTCAAAAATGGCCTCGCGCACCTTTGCAGGCGTCGGCCTCAGGTCGTCCTTCCCTGCCCTTTTGGTAAAGAGCTTCTTCGAACCGATCTTTCTTCCCTTAAACTCCCCTGCCGAGATGCGCATTGATCAACCTCTTTTTCTTATATTATTTTGAACTCCCTGCGGCTAAAGCTCCTGATGCTACTGAACCCTGCTACTGTTGCGGAGCTGAGCCGCGCAACAGTTGATAACTTTCCCTTAGGCTGCCATGATTACTCAGTATCGTTGTGACAACCCTTCCGCTGACGAGTCCGAGCATGGCTCCTGCGATAACATCTGAAGGAAAGTGCTGGAATAAAAATATGCGATCGAATCCGGCGATGGCAGCTGCGAAATAAAAAAGGAGGGAAAACCGCGGATAGTAGCCCGAAAGGACCGAAGCAAAACAGAACACGACAGCCGTATGACCTGACGGAAAAGAATGATACATGTCTCTCAGTGACGGTCCGATAAAAATCGTGTCGGTGGTAAATTTCGGACGCATCCTGCCAAATATATTTTTCAATATCTGCGAAGCAATCCCTGACACCAGGAATCCAAAAATAAGAGACTTTGCAACCTCAGAAATTCTGCTGCGAAATAATTTCCCGACCACAAACAGCGACACCGAAACTGCCAGAAGTGTACTGCCATGGAAAAGGTTATTCACCGGGTGATGTATGGAAATGAGCAGTCTGTTAAGGTCGGACATGTCGCTCCGTATGTCTTTCATTAACAGGACAACTTCCTTATCCAGTAAAAAAAAGAAAAGACAAAATAAAGCAGCCATCATGAGAAATATGACTGCCAACGCACTCCTATTTTCTTTCAAAAAGTGCATATCTCCCGTTATTCTCTAATAACACGAAACCGGCTTCTTTCAGCGTTGAAGTGTCCTGTGTTTTCGCAATCGCGACCGATCTCCCGCCGTTGAGAAGAAAGGACGACAGTTCCTCCGGATTCCTTATATTCACCAGCCTGTGATCAGAGTAAAAAAGAATACTGGGATTGTTCATTCGATATGCAACCAGCGGTTTATCCTCACTGAGAGCATGTTTCGCATACAAGCTGTACCGGTACAATGCTCCCTGGAGGTAATCGGTTGCTGCAGGCAGGATACCCACAGACACCGTAACAAAAAAGACTGCCATCAGAACAGGAAGTCCTGCACGAATCTGCCGCCCCGATAGAAAACCACGCAGACTGAGCAACCCAAGACAAAGAAATATTCCAGCGAGGGGGAATAGTCCTGGCAGATCAGGTATCCCGGGGCGGGTAACGTATCGCGGTGCGAGAAACAGGGCACCACCACCCAACAGCGAAACTATGGCCAGGCCGAGCTCAGCTGACCGGTTCCAGCGATGACCCTCTGAAATGGCAGAGGACAGAAGGATGACTGCGGCCGGTACAGCAGGCAAAATATAGTTGGGCAGCTTTGTTGTCGAAAGCGTAAAAAACAGAAAAATGAATACAAACCAGACCAGCGCGAAAAATCTGAGCGGGTCCCGGTCCCTGAGAGTCTTTCTGACAGCAGATGGCAGATAAAATATCCAGGGGTAGAGACCGATCAGAATTACCGGGAGATAATAATACAAGGGTCCTTTATGTCCTGAAATCACTCCTGAATACCGTTTAAAATGGTGCTTTATAATAAATTGTTCAAAAAATTCCTTCCCGTTCAGAATAAATTCCGCGCTATACCAGGGGAGGGCTATCAGAAAAAAGACCATCAGACCTTTCAGATTAAAGAGCTTTTTTATGCTGACCGCATCTTTCACGATAAGGAGGAAACTGACCGCTATGCCAAAGGGAAAAAGAATGCCCACCAGCCCCTTGGTAAGAAAAGCAAGTGCGGAAAAAGCGTAGAAAGCATAAATGAAATAGTCTCTCCTTGCCGCCCCTGCCCCTTCTTCTGTTATGAACCGGAAGAAGGAGAATAGAGAAAGCGAGATGAAAAGGGTGAGCGCCATATCGGTTACTGCAGCCCGGGCATAGACGAAAAAGTACAATGAAAAGACAAAGACAATAACAGACCAGAACGCGCCCTTGTCGTCACGGAAATGCCTGACGAAAAAAAACAGTGCGATACAGAGAAAGACCGCCGAAACCACAGAAGGCACCCTGGCGCTAAACTCTGATATTCCGAATAGCTTATAGGAGACTGCCATCATCCAGTAAAATAGTATCGGCTTATCATAACGGTTTTCGCCGTTATAGGTTGGCGTTATCCAGTCGCCGGAATGCACCATCTCTTTGGTTGCCTGAGCAAATACCGCCTCATCAACATCAAAGAGACGAGTTGAGCCGAGCCGGAAAAAGCCAAAAAATAGAGAAAGAAACAATGCAAACAGAAGAAACCGATTCATAGAAGGGTTGGGCACTAACGTTCTTGGCTACTACGGCCTGTCGAGTTCTCTGCCACGCCAGGGTAAGCCCTGCCGTGGCAAACAGACTCCGGAATAATTATGCCTGCTATTCGTGTCAGGCCATCTCGATCATCAAACATAGTAGCGCTATCATAACACAAGAAGAGCATCCGGTTCGGCATTCGCAGGACACATAACTCCTCAGAGTCACTCATTTGGCGCAGGACAAAAAGATTACCCGAAAGCTAATGTGATGGTTGATATATAACTACTTAATTATCAGGAAATATTAGTTTTTTATAAATCTCTCGCTCTTCCACGCTGAGTTCTCGCCAAAACCGCGAGCGCTCAAGGCGCCTCATTCTCTCTTCAGCAGGCATATCCTGCAATCGCCTGAACCGTCTTGTTATATCCTGACTATTTCCGGCAGATTGAGGAGACACTCTGCGCAAGCGCTCCCTCAGCCTGTCTTTACCATCTGGTTCAAGATTTCTGTACATCAGGTACCTTTGCCTCAGCTTCTGCCTTTCCTCAGGAGTAAGGTCACGGTACGCTTCGAAGTTTCGCTGTATTTTTTCTCTGCGTTCCGGCGGCATAGCTTTCCATTGACGATAGTTCTCGATCATCCGCCTCTTCTCCTCAGGTGGCATGGTTTGCCATCGCATCCTGTTATTCTCCCTGCGGTCATCCCCTGCCAATGCTGGACCATACGGAATAGCAAGCAGAAGCGCAGTGACCAGGATTAATCCAGAAATTTTCATGTAACGACCAGATTCAGGGAGCTTCTCTCAGGCTCCTTTATGCTGTTGGACGGTTCTTCAGCAAGAGGCAGGTCGTCTATCCTGACCAGTTCGTCAAGCGCCTCAATAAAGTCATCTTCCTGAAGAAGGGGCAGGTTTGCCATGATCTCCTCCTCACTGACATCACCAACAGCTGTCTGAACAGGTGTCTGACTGTCTGCAAGATGCTGCATTGAACCGGATTTTTGTCCAAAATAGTAAAAGGCAAGGCCAAAGACAAGGAGAAGAGCAGCAGCCACAGACAACGCGGCGCGGAACCGGGTCTCCCTCCGTTGCGGCCTTACAGAGGCAAGGATCTTCGTTCGCATTCTGTCAGGAGGAGCAACATCCTGCCAGGCATCAAGGGCCTGCCACGCCTGAAGCAGCATCGCATAGCGGGCAGTGCATGTCCCGCAGACGTCAAGATGCAACCGAATCCTTTCCTCCTCTGCCGGGGCAAGCTCCCGGTCTATGTATGCCGAAAGCTTATCCTGAATTTCCTTACAATCCATGCATACCCTCCTGTATGTTAAACACAGCTAATAATCATTGGTTTCACCCTTAAATTCCGAGAGTTCCTCTGCAAGCAGAGCCTTTGCCCGGTGCACCCTGAGTTTGATTGCATTGACTGAGCAGCCCATGATACCGGCAACCTCGTCATATGAAAGGCCGTGATACTTGCTCAAAATCACCGCCAGCCGCATGTTTTCAGGAAGCCTGCCCACTGCATGTATCACCTTTTTTCGTAACTGCTGCCTCGTAATACGTTTGACCGGATCTTCGTTCTGTGCAGGCAGTTCCGGCAGGGCCTCATCATCAACAGAAACGATTACGGCCTGTCGCCTGGACCTGAGCACATTGAAACAGAGGTTTCTGACGATGGTATAGAGCCAGGTGGTGAACTTGGCATCAGGAGTGTATGTTGCTGCTGCCTTATAAATGCGGATAAATACGTCCTGAGCCACATCCTCAGCCTCATCAGAATCATTCAGAAAGCGCAGAGCAAGGTTATAAACAGCGCGCTGATGACGGGCAATGAGGAGTTCAAAGGCTTTTGCATCGCCCTTCCTGATCAGCCCCATGATGCTGATGTCGGTTTCCTCGCTGCTGTCAGTCAAGCGGGGGAAATACGAGGAAACTCTTATCCGGAGCAGCGCCTGCTATTTTAACTTTTCTGCCTATAACTTCAAGCCGGCCTTCGGAAAAAAGTCTGATCGCCTCGGGGAATATCTTATGCTCCAGCTTCAGTATCCGCTCGGCAAGGGATTCCTCTGTGTCCTCAAAGGCAACGGGAACTGCAGCCTGGATAATGACAGGGCCGGTATCCATGCCCTCGTCAACAAAATGCACAGTACATCCTGAGATTCTTACGCCATAGTCCTGAGCCTGCTTCTGTCCGTGCAGTCCCGGAAATGACGGCAGCAATGCAGGATGGATATTCATCACCCTGTTTCTGTACGCCTCGATAAGCGGCTTGCCGATAATCCGCATAAATCCGGCAAGCACAACCAGCCCGACCTCTCTGATCCTCAATTCCCGAACAACAGCCTTATAGTAATCGTTCCTCGTTCCAAACTGGCTCGGCAGCATGACAAGCGGCTCAATATCGTGCTTCCTGGCCCGCTCGATAGCAAAGGCATTGGGGTTGTCACTGATCAGCAGGACAATCCTGGCTTTCAGGCTGCCTGATTCAATCGCGTCTATGATAGCCTGAAAATTCGACCCTCTCCCTGAGGCGAGCACGCCGATATTCATCAATTCCATGGTCCCTCCAACATAAAAAAGTGCATGAGATAAGGCCTTCCCTGAGGATCAGAGCCGGATGTCGATAAAAGCCTTCTCGCGCAGAGACTTGATCCAGGTCTTGTATCTTTCATTAAAAAGCTTGCTCTGTAGCGCTGTTTTTGCCTCTTCCCTGACTTCCGCAGCTGATTTGGGGGCAGCCATCTCCTCAAGTTTAAGGATATGCATGCCTCGGTCGCTCCAGAAGGGCCTGCTTATATCCCCCTGTTTCATGGAAGATAGTGCGGCACTAAATTCCTTTGCCAGAACCCCTTTTTCGATTAACCCGAGATCTCCACCCGAATTCCGGGTGGCATCTTCAGAATGCTGACGTGCTAATTCGGCGAAATCCGTCCCCTGCCCGGCCATTTCATAAACAGCCTGCGCCTTTTCCTCGACCCTGCTTTTTTCTGCCTCATCCTTCGGTTTTTTGAAAAAGATCTGACGGATACGATACGTTTGACTGCTGCCGCTGAAATCCTTATTCTCCTTCATGAACTTATCAACCTCAGCGTCAGTTACGAGCACCTTGCTGCGTACCTGCTGGTTCACGATCTTGCTCTGCATGATCTGGTCAGCAAGGCGTTTTTTATATTCCCCCATGGAATAGCCCTCTGCCTTAAGAGAATCCTGAAACTGGAGATCATTCATGCCATATTTCTTTTTTATGCCATCGATGGTCTCCTTAACCTCCTCCTCAGTGACCCTAAACCTGCTGTTTGCTGCCTCCTGCACCTGGAGCCTGAATGAAATAAGACTTTCAAGAAACAGGGCCTCGTTCTCCCTGAGGATTTTTTTCCGCTCCTCCTCAGGCAGGGCCTTCACCGCAGGAGTAGCATCTGTCTCCATGGACCGGTAGAGTTCACTCCAGGTGATCACATCCTGGTTTACCACGGCTACAACGCGGTCAAGCAGAAACGTTGCCTGCGCAAGCGATGCGAAAACGAATAGCAAAATGAGGGCATACCCTATTGTTTTATTGATCATGAATACCTCCGGAATAGATACTATATACCATGCTTTTTCGGAAAATCCATGAGTTTCTCGACTTATGGGCTTATGAGCTTTTTTTATATTGAAGATTGTCCGGCAATACTGCTATAATCTCGCAACTGAAGGCAACTATTGAAAAAAGAGGCTTTGCCGCAGCCGAATTGAGCTTGACGTACGTCCAATCGTCTCACAAAAATAACTCATTTTGAGGAGGTTTGTATGCCGTATGATGCAACGAAGTTAGCCGACTGGCAGATTTCCGAAGAAGCAGAAAAGAATATGCCTACCCCGGAAGAATGGCGGGAGAAACTGGGCCTGCAAAAGGATGAACTGCTGCCCATGGGTCGCCTGGCCAAATTAGACTTTCTCAAGATCTTTAACCGTCTCAAAAGTAACCCGGACGGCAAATACATTGAGGTGACAGCCATAACGCCCACGCCTCTTGGAGAAGGCAAAAGCACCACGTCCTGCGGCCTGATGGAAGGCCTCGGAAAGCGCGGCATGAATGTGGGCGGCGCACTGCGCCAGCCTTCCGGCGGACCGACGATGAATGTGAAGGGCACTGCAGCCGGCGGCGGCAACTCTTTGCTGATACCTATGACCGAGTTTTCTCTGGGTCTGACCGGCGATATCAATGACATCATGAATGCGCACAACCTGGCCATGGTCGCAATGACTTCACGCATGCAGCACGAACGCAATTATAACGATGAGCAGCTGCAGCGTCTTACAAATATGAGAAGACTCGATATTGATCCGACCCGCGTCGAAATGGGATGGATCATCGACTTCTGTGCTCAAAGCCTTCGCAATATCATCATCGGCATGGGCGGCAGGACAGACGGGTACATGATGCAGTCAAAGTTCGGCATCGCAGTCGGCTCCGAATGCATGGCCATCCTCGCGATAGCAAACGACCTCGCTGACCTGAAGAAGCGGCTGAATAATATCACGGTTGCCTTTGATAAGAGCGGCAAACCGGTCACCACCGGTGATCTCGAAGTCGGCAATGCCATGGCAGCCTTTATGCGCAACACTATCAACCCGACCCTTATGTGCACTGCAGAATACAATCCCTGCCTCGTACATGCCGGTCCTTTTGCCAATATAGCAGTCGGCCAGTCCTCGATCATTGCTGACCGTGTAGGGCTGAAGATGTTCGACTATCATGTGACCGAGTCCGGTTTTGCCGCAGATATCGGTTTTGAGAAGTTCTGGAACGTCAAGGCGCGTATCGGTGGACTCAAGCCGAATGTATCGGTACTCACCACCACTGTCCGCGCACTGAAGATGCATGGCGGCGGGCCCAAAGTGGTCGCCGGCAAGGCACTGCCGGATGAGTACACAAAGGAGAATATCGGACTGGTCGAAAAGGGCTGCGCCAACATGGTCCATATGATCAATGTGATCCGCAAATCCGGCATCAATCCGGTTGTCTGCGTGAATCGTTTTTATACGGATACTGATGCCGAAGTCGCCGCTGTCAAGAGGGCTGCTGAGGCTGCCGGAGCGCGTTGTGCAGAGTCCCAGCACTGGCTGAAAGGCGGAGACGGAGCACTTGAACTTGCCGATGCAGTCATCGATGCCTGCAAGGAAGACAATGACTTCAGGTTCCTCTATCCGATCGAGATGAAGCTGCGCGACCGCGTTGCCCTCATCGCCAAAGAGATCTACGGCGCAGACGGTGTTTCCTGGCTGCCTGAAGCTGAAGCAAAGGCCAAGATGCTCGAAGCTGATCCCCAGTATGCCGATTATGCCACCATGATGGTCAAGACCCACCTGAGTCTCTCACACGACCCGACGCTTAAGGGAGTGCCGAAGGGCTGGACCCTGCCGATCAGGGACGTGCTCATATATTCCGGAGCAAAGTTCCTCTGCCCATGCGCAGGGACCATCACACTGATGCCCGGAACAGCATCCAACCCCGCATTCAGAAGAATTGACGTAGATACCGACACAGGAAAGGTGAGCGGTTTGTTCTAAACACCCTTCCTCCTTATAGCCGCAATTCAGAGCCCCCTGCACAATCCAGGGGGTTCTTTTTGATACGCGCAATTCCCTTGAGATAATGATGCGTAGAGCAGTAAAATGTCTCAGTTCTGTACGATAAATATTGCTGGCATGATGAACCTCAAATTCGACGTGGAAAGACCCTCTGATGAATGAATTGCCCAAGGGCGGCAACGAGACCATTCTGGTTGCTGAAGATGACGAAACACTCAGAAAACTTACGGAAACAGTGCTGAGTCAGTTCGGGTACGCCGTCATCCTTGCAGAAGACGGTGATGATGCCATTGAGAAATTCAAAACCCATAACGATGTTATCCGGCTGGTGATCCTGGATATGATTATGCCGGGCAAGAGCGGCAGGGAGGCCTATGATTCCATGAAGGTCCTCAAGCCCGATATCAGGGCCCTGTTTGCAAGTGGATACACTGCAGATATCATTCAAAAGAGAGGCATGATCGATCCACAAGTTGACTTTGTCACGAAGCCCCTCTCTCCGATCGACCTGCTCAGGAAGGTCCGCGAAATATTAGACAGGTGAATCGCGCCTCCACCGCGTTTTCAGAAAGAATATGTGTTGATCTTCAGCCTCTGCCTCGGAGTTGCCTCACAAATGCTAAGGATTAATAGTGAAATTGGCGTCACTGGTATCAGTCCCCTTTGCCGTAATCCCTGTATAGAGCAATTCTACCTTGATCCTGCAGGCCGTTTTTTTGGATGTCACGGCAGGCAGGGTCCAGCTGTAGGTTCCAGGGTTACTGCCGGTGAAAGAGGTGATCAGGTGATAACCGGTAGAGTCAAATTTGTAGTAAAGATTGACACTGGCAAGGGGTTTTATCGTTGTGCCTGTAGCCCAAGTGATCGGGTGGACTGATCCCGAGTTCCAGCTCTCTCCACCATTGGGCGACGTCACGTTAATAACCTCAATAGTGAATTTGAGATCTGACCTGTCAATGCCTGCCTGTCCACCTGAACCATTATATCCGATCACCATGATAAGACAGTTCTTCTTGTTGGCTGTCTGAGCAGGAACGGTCCAGTCATAATGTGTGCCTTCGACATTCGTTGCTATCGTTTTCCATGCACTGCCGCCATTGAGCGAATAATACAGATTAAATCTGACTGCACTGGCCGGAGCACCCCACGTTATCGGATAAATTGAACCGGACATGAGCGCTTCACCCCCGTTGGGAGTAAGGACAGTAACCTGTGCTAAAGAAGGTGTATTTACCGTCAGGCTGACAGCCCTGGTTGTGCTGCCATTGCCGTTCGTAGTGTTCGTAAAATTAACGGAATCGAGATATGCTAAATCATCTGCCGATAAACTGTCTGCACCGCTGTTGATCGACACGTTCACGGACGCAGATTCACCGGCTGTCAGGGTGCCGCTTACAGAGGATAATGTTACCCACGTCTGCCCTTTCGTGGCTGTCCAGTTGATCGGTGTTAAGCCAATGTTCTGAAGGGTGTACGTCACGGAGGCAGGACTAAACGGCCCGCCCTCAGTTCCGGATGATATCAGACCTGTTGAAGGAGTCACTGAAAGCGTCCCGGCCGATGTTACCGTTGTCGTGGCAGATGCTGTATCGTTTCCGGTTACAGGGTCCTGAGTTGAACTCGAAACCGTAATGGTATTGGTTATTGACCCTGCTGTATCCGGCACAGTTACGACTACCGTAACGGTAACTGATGCGCCATTTGCCATACTGCCGATTGAGCAGGACAAGGTACTGCCTGCAGGCGTGCAGGTGCCCTGAGAGGATGTATGCGAAACATAGGTCGAGCCTGCAGGCAACGTGTCTGACAAAGTCACCCCGCCGGCTGCATCCGGGCCATTGTTGACAATAGTTATGGTGTAAGTCACCTGCTGATTAATCTGCACAGGGTCAGGGGAATCTGTCATCGAAACAGATAAATCCGAATTAACACTTGAACCTGTCTGCCAGCCAAGGTCTGACAAAAGCCCCAGGGTGACGGCCCCTGGCTCATGATTTGACGAACCTGAGCCGATTGCATAGACCATAAGACTATTTGAGGTTCCGGCAAAGGTTGCATAATCCAGATGCGCATAGCTTGAACCGCCTGACCAGGTACCCGGCGCATACATCTTCAGGCGCGAGCCACCGTTGGCAGCATTGGCATTCGCTCCGTCAAACCAGAGATTGTTTGAGGTCAAGAGAGTGCCGAGCGCAGCTGATCCATTTGTATAGGAAACAAGCGGCGTGCCTGCGCCGCTCTCCATAAAGAGATCATAAATTACCGGATACCCGCTGTACCCGTAGCTGCCTGTTCCGGCCGAATAATAAGCTGATCCTGAGAAATTAAGGCCGTGGCAGATCTCATGCGCTGCAACAGAGACAAGGTCATATTGTCCGGCCGGCGGATTGCCGTCCGTACCGTAATACCAGGAGAAATTGCTGTTATAGGTAATGTTCATATCATAGGATGCAGGGTCAAGGTCATAACCCGCAAGGGCGTTTGCCAAAGAACCTTCATACCAGGTATTGGCCCTTGGTGCCCCGCTGAAATCCCGGGAAAGGGGCTGACCGCCTGAATATCCAAGAATGGACGAAGAGCCAAGGTTGGCCCAGCAGGCCTTTATCGTGATCGGTACCGACGATTGCAGGGTATTGGCCCAGATTGCTGCCGCGGCATTAAAGGCTGTCTGTGCAGATGAGGGAAAGACAGTACAGACCTGCCCCCAGAGATCGGTGCCCCCGGCCGCAACATAGGTAATGGAATACGTCGAAACCGCCGCCTCTGGAATGGTAAGCACTTGAGCAGCCGTGAGTCCCCCGCGTTTGATTCCCTGCATGCCCGGATTAGGGTCTGCAATGACTATGAGGGGTTGAACGGCATCGTACGCGGCAAGCCCGTCAGGTGAGAATACCGGTGATAACTCAGGCAAGGCATACTCCTGCGCCTGGGCTAAGCCAATACCACCAAACGACATCAGACTGATAAGGGTCAGCGCAAGAAATAAGTTCAGGTATCTGACCTTCCGGGACCTCAGTTTAGGTAACATCGGGCGGTCTTGAAAATTAATCTTTATCTTTTGAACCATATTCCAGTCCGAACATCCTTCGCTATTCATAATTCCTCCGCGTAATAATGACCATATTATTGTTAGTATGCAGTCCAGAAGAGAAAAAAGATAGATTACGAATGGCAGTCATCAGACATAGAATTTGCAAAGAGATCCGGAGAGGCAGAGGCAAGGCTCAATCTGCCCGGCGCTGATACAATGGCGGGGCGCAACAGGCATCGAACAGTTCTATTGGGATAGTGGTGTTCCCTCTCCGTCTGCGTCCTATACCATCATTTAACTGCTGCCTGAAACTCTTCAGATTGCATAAAGGCAACGAGTTCTTTCTGAACGCCGTTAATGACTTCATCAAATGCCATATGCATCGGGCCATAACTGCCAATAAGAGTAAAGCCTTTTTGAACATTAATGTTTTTCTGCGTAAGTGTCTTCCCGTCTGTAGAATTAATAAGCTTCACCTCTATCTCAGCCCATATCTTATAACCCATATATCCGTCACACCAAAATTTGAGGATGTCAATATCCAAACGAGAAGACTTTCCAGCAACCTGCTCTGAGGTATACCCAGTATGCTTCAACGATGCCTCAGCCACTTCCCTTAACAGAACATCGATCTCTTTGCCTGGCTCTGTTTTTAGGGCGAATGGATTTCCATAGCCACCGCGGACTCTCCCTACCAAATCGAAACTGTTGCCATTAGCATCTGGACGCTTGTTGCTGACGGTTCCAACGACTACCGACCCCCGATGTATATCTCCTTTCGCAAGCTCCTCGTATTTCATACTCACCGCAGGAACACACGCGTTAAGTAAAAATAACAGCGCACATGCTAAGAACAGAAAACTGACGTTTTCCCCTGTCTTCATCGATTTCTCCCTCTTATTGATTTATCAGACTTAAGCTATAATGCAAGCTGATATCTGCATTACTTAATGAAATCTATTTTTATTCGATCTTCCCAGTATTAAATAACACGGGCAATTTACCTTAGGGCAAAATAGTGAAATTGGCATTACTGACATCATTGCCCTTTGCAGTGATCCCTGTATATATCAATTCCACCTTGACTCTGCAGGCAGTCTTTTTAGCTGTGACCATCGGAAGCGTCCAGTCATGAGTGCCGGGGTTGCTACCTGTATAGGTTTGCATTAACTTATATCCCGTTGCATCGTATTTGTAATAGAGATTCACCTTTGCTATCGGCTTGATGCTCGTGCCGGTTGTCCAGGTTATCGGGTGCACTGTCCCCTTGTTCCAGCTCTCCCCACCATTGGGTGAAGTTACCCTCACCACTGCCATCAGAAATTTCGCATTCGACTGGTCAATACCCACCTGTCCGCCCACTGAGTTATAGCCGATTACCTTGATCAAAGAGTTCGGCTTGTTCGCTGTTTGAGCAGGCACCGTCCAGTTGTAGCTGTTGCCTGTGATATTGGTTGCTATTGTTTTCCACGATGTCCCGTTGTTCATGGAATACTGAATGGTGAACTTTGTCGCTGATGCCGGAGATCCCCAGGTTATTTGGTAGCTTGACCCGGTCATAAGAGTTTCACCTCCGTTGGGGCTGAGGACGGTAACACTGGTAAAAGCATTCGCATTTACCGTTAAGCTGACAGCCCTGGTTGTATTGCCATTGCCGTTTGTAATGTTAGTAAAGTTTACTGTGTCAATATACGAGGCCGCAGCAAGGCTGTTCGTCTCAGGGGAGAAAGAGACGATCACTGGAATGCTTGCACCTGATGCCAATGTTCCGTTGTCAGAAGACAATGTCACCCAAGTCTGTCCCTTCGTCGCTGCCCAACTAATCGGGCTTCCACCGGTGTTCTGAAGTGTGTAAGTCATGGAGGCAGGACTAAACGGTCCGCCTTGTGTGCCGGAAGATGTTAGCCCCGTTGAGGGAGTAACCGATAGTGCCCCGGCCGAAACCACCGTTGTCGTAGCAGAAACTGAATTGTTCGTCGCTACGTGATCATCGGATGCACTCGAAACCGCGACTGTATTTGTTATCGTCCCTGCGGTTCCCGGCGCTGTTACTACTACAGAAACCGTAGCTGATGCGCCATTTATCATACTGCCTATAGAGCAGGACAAGGTATTACCTGAAGGCGTGCAGGTGCCCTGAGAAGGTGTTGACGAAACATAGGTCGTATCTGAAGGGATGGTGTCCGTCAGCAAAACTCCAGAAGCTGCATCAGGCCCATTGTTGGTAATAGTTACATTGTAAGTCACCTGCTGATTAATCAGGACAGGGGCTGGTGAATCTGTCATTAAAACAGAAATGTCGGAATTGGAAGGGTTAAGCTGGTTCGAAGCAAATTTCATTAGAAAGATGTCCGTGCCACCAGCATTTGTATAACCAGTCAGACTACCATCTGTGTAGCCTGTTACATACAAATTGCCAAGACTATCAATGGCCAGTGCGTTGGAAATGTCACTGCCCTGCGAACCCATCTGGCGCGTCCAGATCTTATTTCCATTTGTATCATATCTGACCACGAAGAGGTCGTAGGAACCGGCAAGCGTGTTTTCATCCAGGCCACCCGATGTAGAGCCTGTAACATATACGTTTCCCGAGCCATCCACTGCCGCACTACTAGCAACATCGTTGTCAGCGGTACCCATCTGCCGGGTCCAGAGCTTATTACCACTTGCAGCATACTTTATGAGAAAGATATCATTTGAGCCTGTATTTGTGTAAGTATCAAGTCCTCCGCCGGTATAGCCGGTCGTATAGACATTGCCTTCTCCATCTACTGCAACGCCATTGGCATTATCATTCCCCGCACTGCCTGCCTGCCGAGTCCATTTCATATTCCCATCAGCATCGTACTTTACTAAGATAATATCCTGTCCTCCAGCATTGTCATTTCCATCAAGCACTCCATAGGTAATGCCTGTAAGATAGGAATTACCTGCCCCATCCACCGCTATTTTGCTGACGGTATCCCAGGAAGGACTGCCCATCTGCCTTGTCCAGAGTTTGTTTCCAAATGTGTCATATTTCATCAGCAGAATGTCATACGATCCTGAATTGGAATATCCATCGAGGCCTCCGGTAGTGTAGCCTGCGATGTAGATATTTCCGGCAGTATCAACTCCAACACCACTGGCCACATCCTGGCCGGATGTTCCGCTCTGCCTTGTCCAAACTTTATTTCCATCAGTATCGTATTTTATTAACAGAATGTCATTCGATCCCGCATTGGCATATACATCAAGGCCTCCATAGGTATATCCGGAAACATACACATTTCCGTTTCCATCTACCGCAACGCCTGTGCCCTCATCCCAAAATGAAGTACCAGTCTGACGTGTCCACAATTTATTGCCGTTGGTGTCGTATTTAATCAAGAAAATGTCCTTGTCGCCGGCAGATGTAGCGTAGAGGCTGCCGTTCGTAGCACCTGTAATATAGACATTGCCGCTTCCATCCACTGCCACTGCACCGGCACTCTCATTCAATGACGTTCCAAGCTGTCTCATCCATTCCGGGCCTGGCAATCCAGCTTGAAATATAGTGTACGCATAGCCTGCTATAGTGATTGTCACCGTACGTGGACTGATGAAACTTTGATCAACCGAATAATTTACCCCTCCGCTTCCAGTTCTATTGAGGCCAGAAGTAATGTGAACCCAGGCCGGTATACTGTTTCCATCGATTGTCCAGGCACATCCGTTCTGTGTTGTTACATTGACGCTTCCCACTCCACCCGTCGCAGGGATTGTTGGGCTGCTTGTGGAAGATATCGAGTAAGTGCATGATATCGTCAAGCTGACAGCCCTTGTCGTGGTACCATTGCCATTTGTGGTATTCGTGAAGTTCACTGTGTCAAGGTAATTGCCCTCAGCAAGATTATTCGCCCCGTTGACATCCACCGTCACTTGTGTGCTTACACCGGGGTTCAATGCAACGCTTGCAAGGGGAGACAACGTTACCCAGCTCTGCCCCTTTGAAGCTGTCCAGTTGATTTGGGTTCCGCCAGTATTCTGCAGTGTATAAACAGCTGCGGCAGGACTAAATGGCCCGCCAGGTGTTCCGGACGATATCAGCCCGGTTGAAGGAGTTACTGATAATGCCCCGGGAAGAAATACAGTTGTCGTGGCAGAAGCTGAATTATTCGTTGCATTAGGATCATTAGACCCGCTCGAAACAGTGACGGTGTTCGTTATTGACCCTGCGGTGCCCGGCGCTATTACTACCACAGAAATCGTCGCGGTAGCTCCATTTACCATGCTCCCAATGGAACAGGACAAGGTATTGCCCGAAGGCGCACAGGTGCCCTGTGAAGGAGTTGATGAAACATAAGTAGCGCCAGAAGGAATGGCATCAGTCAGCAAAACTCCGGGCGCTGCATCAGGCCCGTTGTTTATAACAGTAATATTATAGGTCACCTGCTGATTTATCTGGACAGTGTCAGGTGAATCTGTCATTAAAACGGAAATGTCGGAATAAGCAGGTTCACCTCCACGGACAGGCCAAACATTGGGATAAACAGTTATTTGAGAACCAGTGCTAAACCCCATCTTATCCAAGTCGTCAGACACTGTACCTTTCTGTGCGCTGACAGTCCACGCACTGGTCGTTTTGTGCTCGATCGTAGTAGAAGACCAGTATAAATACATCACATTATCAAAAGGATCCCCTTGTGACCATTGCGCAGTTCCTGCGGTGTTCGAGAGGGCAGGGCCGTAATACGCATAATCAGTAAGACTCAGCAATTCCTTACGGTTTGGCAACCTCCATTCGCCTGCCACTGAACCATCCAACAAACCGCAACTTCCGCTTGCAAGACTGTTTGATATGTTCAGGGCCTGTTGCCAAATATTAGTGCTAAAGCAACTGGCATTCTTTAGCCAGATAAGACCAGTGAGATTGTCCGTCACCGTTCCGTTGTAATTATTTGAAAACCTCGGAGTTGGCCATGACACCCCCGACTGCACATCGCCATCCTGCTCCGTGCCAGAGCAGGGAATTTCTGCCCATGGACTCACACCTTGATAGCACTTTTTCTGGCCGGTTTCCCAATAATCAGCGGGGGCAACACCAGTGCCACCTCGCACCGGCCAAATTTTGCGACTAGTCGTATTTTTATCATCACCATTTACCACAACAGTTGGAGTAGCCACTTTGCCGATACAATAATTGAGATACCATGCAACGCCCGGACTGTTTGAATATGTTGTAGATGACCAGTAGGTATTGCTACACACAAATGTGCGATCAATTTCTACAATACTTTCCAGTTCGATTATGTTTGGCATACGCCAGTCAGTGTAGCCGCACAGATTAAGTCCTTTTGCATAATCTATCGCCACCTGCCATTTGCCGGTTGTAATGTAAGGACTTTTCACCCACATACGGCCGGTAAGGTTATCGATGAGACAATCTGCCTCAGGACCCGTGCCGTCTGTAAGCCTCGGATATGGCAATGCAGCACCTGCCTTCCAGTCACCATCCTGCCCTGTTCCAGTGCAATTAATATACAACCCGTTGGTGTCATAACAGAGTGTCTGCCCAGTCTGTGGCAACTGGATGATTCCGGCAAATGCAGAACCACTCAGCAGCACCACAGCCCACAGGGCTAAACTAAGCCATACACACCTCCTGTGCAATATTGGCATGACAGAGTTTGGTTTCAGAAAAATTTCGTTTTTCATTCATCCCTCCATGAGATTAAGTATCAATAAATTTACACGCATCAGAGTTATTAAGAAGTCTCGATATAGTCCATAGGTTATAGACATAGGCAGAATGACCCGTTTGGGACAAAAAAAGGAAGGCTGTTTTTCTGTGAACTGCTGAATAGAGAGTTACTGCTGTTAAGGCTGGAAACTGACTGAGCAAAGATAATACCAAAGTCGCCCCCTCCTAACGCTTCGTAATCCCGGTCAAACTTTGAATACTATATCATAAACTGCGCGGAATAAAGCAAAATAGAAATACCTTATGGCCAGAGCTGGCTGGCGTTCTGGCCAATTTTCATATTATTCAAAGCTAAATTACCTGCGGCAAAAAGACAAGCCATTAGGGTCTATATCCTTGCATATCCTTAATGTCGCAATGCCAGGATTAAAGCGACCATATCATTTCCCGATCTTCAATTTATTTGTTCTGACTGCACGATGCTGCCAATATTCGGGTCTGCGATTCAAGTGAGCAACGGCAATAATGCGGAGCGATCGCGACTTGATTTGGTAGATAACACCGTACGGAAACCGGTTGATTAGACATCTCCTGGAATTCGCCGACAAGATTGTCCAAGCTGCAGGATATTTCACTATCCTGGCAATCGAAGCATAAACCTCCTCAGCAAACTCAAGGCCAAGGCCTGTTTGCTGCTGCTCATAATACTCAACAGCCTTATCAAATTCTACGTTGGCCTTGGGATGAAAATAGAATTTCACCGACGATATTTCTTACGTATAGCAGAAAAAACTTTTTCTCCTGGAATCAGTTTGACTTCACCGGCATCAATTTGGGCAATCCGTCCCTCAGCCTCTGCAGCCCACAATCTGTTGATTTCTGCCTGAGTCGGAAGATTAAGGCTGTTTATCAATTTCTCTATCAGACTGACTCTCACATCTGCCGGCAGAGATAATGCATCATCAAATACCTTTTGCCCTATCATTGTAGTCATCAAATAACCCTCCTCATCTCTATTCTGCCGCGTTGTGAATTTCATTATATCAAATTCTGCCCTTGCTATTCGCCTTTGAATACGGCTTCGTATAATATAGTTGTCATGCTTATTTATGCCGGAACGATATTTATTGGTGCTTTTCTGCTCTTTCAGATACAGCCGATGATCGCCAAGATGATCCTGCCCTGGTTCGGAGGGTCTGCTGCAGTATGGATCACCTGCATGCTCTTTTTTCAGACCTGGCTGTTGGCCGGCTATATCTATGCCCACCTCGTTGTCCGCTATCTGAAGCCAAGGCTGCAGATGCTGACCCATGCAGCGCTGCTCTGCGCAAGTCTTCTGCTCCTGCCCATTGTACCTGCTGTCAGCTGGAAGCCTGCAGGCAGTGAGGCCCCGATCCTGCGCATCCTCGGTCTGCTGACCGTTTCTGTGGGCCTTCCTTACTTCCTGCTCTCTACGACAAGCCCGCTTCTGCAGGCATGGTACAGCCGAAAATTCAAGACAGCCCTGCCCTATCGCCTCTTTGCATTGTCCAATCTGGCATCACTGCTTGGGCTGCTGGCCTATCCTTTTCTTGTGGAGCCGAATATTACGATCAGACAGCAGTCGACCGGGTGGTCGTCTGCGTATGCAGTATTTGTGATCATCGCTGTTGCTACAGCATGGATAAGCAGGAATGTAACTGCTGATGCTGTCTGCTCGCCCAGCGACCGGGAAGCAGCGAACAGCCCGGAATGCCGCCCGCCGTCATTCATCGAGAAACTGCTCTGGCTGGTCTTTGCCGCCTGCGCCTCGACCATGCTGCTTGCAGTGACTAATCATCTTACGCAGAACGTCACCTCAATCCCGTTTCTCTGGATACTGCCGTTAAGTCTCTACCTCCTCAGCTTTATCCTCTGCTTTGACTATGAGCACCTGTATAGCAGAAACCTGTATCTCTGGATCATTGCCGCTGCATTAGGTGTCATGGCCTATGGCCTGGTCAACTGGACTGCCAGGGCAAGCCTGATGATGGTCATCATCTCGTTTTCAGCCGGTCTTTTTGCCTGCTGTATGTTCTGCCATGGGGAGCTGGTAAAGCGGAAACCCCATCCCCGTTTTCTCACTTCGTTCTATATCATGCTGTCTGCCGGGGGTGCACTCGGCGGCCTGATCGTCGGCCTTGCCGCGCCAACCCTCTTTTCAGGATATTATGAACTGCCTGCTTCTCTTGCGATCTGTGCAACGCTTCTCTTTTTCGTTCATTTCCGGAGACGGTGGTACAATCTGGTGGGCAGCCTTCTCGTCATCGGCGTAATGCTCTCCTGCGGTTACTATATCTATTCGTATCAGCAGACAGCCCGGGCCATGGTCAGAAATTTTTACGGCATGCTGCGTGTCAATGAATACGACAAAGGTGAAGAGATCGAGACCAGAAGGCTTGTGCATGGCGCAATCACCCACGGCGTTCAGTTCGTTGATCCTGAATGGCGGCGCGACCCTATTGCCTATTATGCTCCGGTCTCCGGCGTCGGCATGGCAATAAAGTATCTCAGGAAACCGTCCATGCGTGTCGGCGTTGTCGGATTAGGTGCCGGTTCCCTGGCAGCATACGCTGAGCCTGGCGACCTGTTCCGCATGTATGAGATCAATCCCCTGGTCGAGAAGCTTGCCCGTGAAGAGTTCACCTATCTGTCAGACTGCCGCGGAAAAACAGAGATCATTCTGGGGGATGCACGCCTGTCCCTTGAACAGGAAAAAGACCAGCACTATGACCTGCTGGTGGTCGATGCATTTTCAGGAGACTCGATCCCTGCCCATCTGCTCACCACGCAGGCGCTTGAGCTCTATTTTCGCCACCTCAAACCAGACGGGATACTTGCACTGCACATCTCAAATGCCCATCTTGACCTTGAACCGGTTGTCGATAAGCTCGGTGCCACCCTTGGCAAGCATGCAATGCTGATAAGCAGTGCAGAGGACGAGGTGGAGGAGATCTATACATCAGACTGGGTTTTGATGACCTCAGAGCCGCTGAAATCCCCTGAAATTATCAAGGCCTCAGGCAAGCTTCGATCAAATCCAAAGATGCGCGTCTGGACAGATGACTATAACAACCTCTTTCAGATTCTGAAAAAGAAGCGTTTCTGGGAATAGGCCATAACGTTTTTCCGTTACCTCAATACCAGCGAAATTGCATTTACGCTGCATGACTTACGGCATATACCGCAGCCAAAACATCTCGCAGGGTCAATGCGGCTGACTGACCTTCCGCTTATCGTAATGCTGCTGATGGCATTAAAATGGCAGACCGTATCGCAGAGTCCGCAGCCGCTGCATATTGTTTCATCAACACGTGCCGTATATTCAGCCCTCGCCATGGTCTCGACATGAATTTTTGAAAGGGTTGACATCGCAAGACAGCCCTCAGCAGAACAGTTGCAGATAGCCCCGATAAAAGGTGTCATCATGGTCCAGATCGTATGTATTGCACCCTGCTCTTCCATCTCCTCCATCTGCTGAAGGGCAATGTCTGCGCTTAGGGATTCAAGACCCTGATCAGATGTAGTGCCGAAGTAGCTCATATCTATGGCATTGTACCAGGGCTCAGGACCATAGCTGATCGCATAACAGCAGCGGACCTCCTTCTTCTCCATGTCCCAGCGGCAGGCACAGGGCATACGGACCACGGTCCTGGCATTCTTCACCAGTTCACTGATCTCCTCGATCGGCAGCACCTGACCGAAATGCTCCTGCTTTGCCTTTTTGATCAGGGCTGTCCTGACAGCCTCAGGCAGACGACCCTTTTTCTGATAGATGGTTTCAAGCCTTCCGAGTGTCTGGAACCCTTCTTTAAAGGCAGAGCTCAGGAAGGTCTCGATATAGCTGCGCCGGTTAAGATCGGAAAGGAGATCCCCGGCGTAATTCGCTGCGTTCTTATACCAGATCTTGCCTTCACCATGCTTTGTGCAAAATTCACACATTTCTCTCTCCAATTTATTTTTTATTATTAGATAGTTACATGACTATATTAAACCTGTTTCGAGATCGGGAAGCAGGCAGCAGAAAAATGAAGATTTTTTAACGGTATTTTCACTTGCCCTATGATAAAATAATCATGTTGTGAAAAAGCTGACCATCATTACCTGCTTCTTCCTCCTGCTTTTTACTGCACTATCCCTGTTTCTGTCATCCCGGGCAATGGCCTATGACCCGAAAAAAGATCTCGTATCAGCCATTAATCTTAAAGCGACCGGGCTTATGGTAAATAAAACTCATACGGATAAGAGAAATGCAGATGCTGACAGTCCGGCGCCGCAACTCAGCATTCCTGTCAATGGCGGTCTCAACACCTTCGTTGATTGCAGTGCACCAAGCCGTCAGGATGTCACGGTAAAAGAGACCACCAAAGATTTCCGTGCAGTGTTCGGCTTCCAATTCGTCCTGAAATAGATTCTGTCACCTTTTCCTGATCTTTTTCAGTTTCACTGCCAACGCCCTGGTCTCCTGAAGCAGGGCCTCAATCTCATCAAGCCCTTTATCCCAGAACATGCGGTCTGTGATATCAATGCCCAGCTTCATGAATATGTTTTTCGGGCTGTCTGACAGGCCTGCAGACAGGAATTCCTTCACTTTTTCGATAAACTTCCGGTCTCTCTGCACAGCGTTCTGGAGTGACTTGGAGATAAGGAGTCCGCCAGCATAGGAATAGACATAGAAGAACTGGCGGATATGGCTCCAGTACACCCACCAGTTCTCCGAGCCTGCTGACTGCTCAACAGCATCGCCCATGTACGCTGCCATATGCTTCTGAAAGAGTTTGCCAATCTCCTGCTTTGACAGATAGCCCTTGTCTCTGAAGATGCGGTGAAGCTCCTGCTCGAATTGGTAGCATGCAACCTGTCTGCATATGGTCGAGACTTCATCATTGAGTTTCATCATCATGATGCTCAGCCTCAGTTCGTCATCAGCCTGCCTTAGTATCTCCTTTAAGACGAAATCTTCCATAAAGGTGCTGGCAACCTCTGCTGTAGACGTAGGCGTGCCGAAGTTCAGGGCATGGTGCTTCTCCCGGATCAATTCATTGTTGATGCCGTGGCCGAGTTCATGCGCAAGTGTCAGAACGTCAGAGAGTTTCCCTGTATGATTCAGAAGTATATAGGTCGGCTGGGATATAAGATGATGCACGCAGAAGGCGCCGCTGCCCTTGCCTTTTTTAGGATATACATCGAACTGTCCATTGCGGACAAACCCCGCAAAAATATCAGAGAACTGCTTATCAAGACCGGCAAAGACCTTCATGGTAAGTTTTACTGATCTGCCGTAGGGGTAGTTCGCTTCGACCGAGCCATACTCGACATTTCTCTCATGGTATTTCATCTTCTTTACGCCAAGGAGTTCAGCCTTCAGTTCATAAAAACGCCGGGAGATATCATACCGCCCGGAAACTGCCTGGATCAGCGCATCGACCGTCTCGCTCTCCATGTCATCACTGATATGACGCAGCAGGTCAGGACGGACCACTCCCCTCAATTCATCGTCAACCTTCTTATTTGCAAGAACAGAGTTGATCTCAACCTCTGCGATATCGACATTCCTGCTCATGATGTCATTGAAGGCCTTTGCAGCAGTGTCGCGGACCTTCCTGTTCCTGCTCTTTGTGAGGCTTGATATTTCAGGCAGGGGTTTTACTGCATAACTGCCGTCTTCAAGCAGTACCTTGCGCTCCTCGCGCGAGAGAAAGTCAGACGTCATCCTTACCCAGTTGCCATAGGATGTCGTTGCCTTGAGGTTCATGATCTTCTCTTCCGGCTCGGAGAGCATGTAGCGGGACTCTGCAAAAATACGGTCAAGGTAATGACAATATTTCCGGAGACCCTTGTCTGCAAGAAATCTCTTCTGCAGAGAACGGGGAATCTTTGCGATCCTGAGGTGGAAAAACTGAATATCATTGCCGATCTTCCTGCTGAACTCCTCGATCCTGTTGAATTGCGCCTTGAGCTCAGGATTATTTCTGTCGATCTGGTTTCTGAGCCAGAAATAATAACCAGGGTTGCCGTCCGAGCCGAAGTTCCGCATCCAGAGCTCATACTCATCAAGGGCCTCTTTAAGCACTGCCGGATCTTTCAGGTAATCCCTGCGTACCTTCCATTTATTGATAAATGCATAGCTTTTCTTCTCGATCAGCTTCTTCTGCTCCTCAATGCGCGGGTCATTGTCGTTCAGAAAAAGATGTCTCAGGTTCCAGGTAACATGTTTACCCTGCGGCTTTTTATCACGTTTCTTTATCACAAATATCTCCTTACGGTATGAGTATCAGGTATTTAGACTGTAGCCTGTGAGACTATTAGCCTGAACACCTTCAGACTATCCATCTGTGCGGTTACTTGAAATCTGCAAAATCTCTGACCGCAGCGGCTACAATAATGCTGCCGTTAACAAGGTCATCGATATGGATGAATTCATCATGGGAATGGACCTTCTGCATGCCGGTAGAGAGGTTAAGCGTAACAATGCCATGCTGGTTAAAGATATTTGCGTCAGAGCCGCCGCCAGTAGCCGTGTGCTCAGGCTTAATCCGTGCATCAAGGAATATCGAATCCATAAAGGCAAGAAAAGGCTCACTCCCGCTGATCCTGAAGGCCCGGTATTCCTCCTGCGCTTTGATATGGACCTTCGCCCCTCTATTTTTTGCCATGGACATTGCTTTATCAAAGATATCATCCCTAATCGCCCGCAGCGTGGCAGGCTCATGGCTTCTCACCTCGCCCTTGACCATAACCTCTTTGGGGACCACATTCGTCGCTGTGCCGCCCCGGATTATCCCGATATTTGCAGTCGTCACCTCATCGATTCTTCCGTCAGGGACTGCGGCTATGATCTCAGAGGCGACCCGTATGGCGCTGATGCCCTTCTCCGGCTCGATTCCGGCATGGGCAGGCCTCCCCACAACACGCAGTTCATAGCTGATCTGTGTTGGAGCAGCCACCACGATTCTGCCGACCGGCCCGCCTGAGTCGAGCACAAGGGCATGCCTGCTTCTGATTTTTTTGAAATCAAGGTTCTTGGCTCCGATGAGGCCTTTTTCTTCAGCCGACGTTATGACCACCTCGATGTCACCATGGGCAATATCCTGCTCCTTCATTACGGTCATTGCCTCGAGGATCTGGGCTATGGCGCTCTTGTCGTCGGCGCCGAGAACTGTTTCTCCAATGGACCGTATGACCTTGCCCTTTATCGCATACCTGATCCCCTCTGTCGGTTCGATGGTATCCATATGACCGCTCAATAAAAGCGGCCTGACACTTTTCAGGCTGCCTTTCTTGCTGGCAATAATATTGAATGTTCGGTCAAATCGCTGCCTCGTGACCCTGAAGTCCAGATTTCTGAACAGTTTTTCAAGATGCTTGCCAAGCAGGTCCTCTTCAAAGGAGGGTGAGTTGATATTAATCAGGTCTATGAAGGTGCTGACCAACCGCTTTCTGTTAATGATCAGTTCTTTTCGCATGGCTTTTAGCATACCAATTATCCGCTCTCCATTTCCATGCGCCTCTTAGGTAAAGAAGATACTCTTTTGCTATACTGAGAGCAGCTCATTAATCATTCTCAGGAGGCTATCATGAAGGCTATGGAGGCACTTTTTTCACGCAGAAGCATCCGCAAATTCACTACAGAAGCGGTTTCAGAACAGTCAGTGCAGGAAATTCTTGAGGCTGCCATGAGCGCACCCTCTGCCGGCAACCAGCAGCCCTGGCATTTTATTGTTATAAACGACCGGAAACTGTTGGACCAGATACCGTCGCTGCATCCCCATTCCCTCATGTGCAGGGAAGCACCAATGGCAATCCTTGTCTGCGGAGATCCGACACTCGAAAAGCATATAGGATACTGGGTGCAGGATTGCGCAGCAGCTACGGAGAACCTTCTTCTGTCAATCCATGCGCTTGGATTAGGAGGAGTATGGGTCGGCGTGTACCCGAGAGAAGAGCGCGTTGCAGGGTTCCGCAGACTTCTCAACATCCCTGAACAGGTGATCCCCTTTGCCCTGATCCCGATCGGACATCCTGCAGAACAGAAACCGCCCCGGCCTGACCGGTATAATCAGTCGCGGATACATAAAAATACGTGGTAAAAAAGCAGAAACCTAAGGAGCCGTCTGTACCTGCTGAGCGTCATGAGACGATCAGAAAGGAGATTTTGACCCTGCTGTCGGAGCGCACACTCTCTGCAAAGGAGATATCGTTCGAGGTCCATATTTCAGAGAAGGATGTGTCTGAACATCTTGAGCATATCGAGCGTTCAACACATAAGACCGGCCATCACCTTACGGTTATACCTGCTGAGTGTCTGAAATGCGGCTTTGTGTTCAAAAAAAGGGAGCGGCTCAATAAACCCGGAAGGTGCCCCATCTGCCACGGAGAAAAGATTCAGGAGCCGTTATTTTCCATTCGTAGCACCTAAGACTATGCAGCAGCATCATGCTTCTTCTTTTTAAATAGATCTTCCTTTGTCCAGAGATGGAAGAGGCTTCTCAGGCTCTTTAGCGCGATCATGAGTTCATGAGGACTTCTCAATTCAAGCAGCCTCTTAAACAGAAATGAGGGACGTGAATAAAACCGTTTGAAGGCTAACTGGCGGAGTTGAAGGATCTCTTCCCGGGTCATCGAAAAGGGGATGAAGGCAGCACCCTGATAGGTAAAATCGGAAAGTTCGTCCGAGATCGTCCCATACTTCTCCAGATCGTCATAAAGCTCAGTGCCGGGAAAGGGCGTTATGGCATGAAAGTTTGCAATATCAGGGTTCAGATCAAGGGCGAAATCAATGGTCTGGAGCCCCTCTTCAAAGGTCTCCCCCGGAATGCCGAACATAAAGGGCGTGCTCACCCTGATACCGACTTCCTGCGCAGCCTTCACGGCCCTGCGTATCTGATCAAGGGTCGTGCCTTTCCTGATGGTGTTGAGGTTCTTCTGAACCCCGCTCTCTGCGCCAAAAAGAATAGCCCAGCAACCAGCGTCTTTGAAGGCCTGGAGCAGCGGCTTGTCCACCTGGTTCACACAGGCAGAGGCAAACCAGGTAAAATCAAGCTTCCTTCTTTTTATCTCCTGTGCGATCTGCATGGCCCTGTCATAGTCCGCAGCAAGCGTGTCGTCAATAAACTTGATCTCTTTATATCCGAGGGCAAGGCAATGCTCGATCTCTTTCAGCACATTGTCAACACTGCGAAAACGGATGCCCTGTTGCCTGTGTCGGTCTATCTGAAAACAGTAAATGCATTTCCGGTTGCAGCCGCGCGAGGTCATGAGCACGGCAACCGGTTTTCTCTTATACGTAGCAGGGGGAGGGATATAGAGCATAGAATCGCCAAGGAGGTCGCGGGCAGGGAATGGCAAGGCATCAAGATCTGTCATAAGCGGCCGGGCAGGATTCTTGACGATCTCTCCTTGTTCACGATATGCTATGCCAAAAACACCTTCAAACCCCTTGCCGGATTCGAGCCTCCCGATCATCTCGATACATGTCTGCTCGCCTTCACCGGTGACGATCGCATCAAAGAGATCACCTGCGTCCGCAAGGCACTTCTCCTGCAGGGCAATCGGATAGGGGCCGCCGGCGCAGATAAAGACATCCTTGAACATTTCCCTGAGATCTTTAGCCGTCTTCTTTGCCTTGTCCCAGCCAAAGGTTGTTGAATAGATGCCTATAAAACCGGGATTAAACGCCCGGATATCGCTTAGAAGCTGCTCGTGCCGTGTAAATGCGCCGTTAACAAAGATTACTTCATGGCCTGCCTGTTTCAGTGCCGCTGCTACATAGAGCGTTCCGAGGGGCTGCCAGTAATTGATCTGGGAGGCCGCTGTCTTTGAGGAAAAGATGTCTTCAGGGACCCAGGAGGGTATGACCAGCGCGCACTTCATTCGCTGCAGCCTGCAAAAAATGCATCTTCTTCAGCCGATGAGGATGAAACCATGCCCGTGTTTATCACAGCCTCTGCTGCCCTGATGCCTGACTCTATTGCATGGTCCATATTGTAATAACGAAACATGCCTGATCTTCCTGCAATATGAAGGTTTCTAAACCTTCCAAGATAAGCATAAAGCTCTTCGCAGAGTTCATGGTATCCCACTTCAAAAAGCGGATATGCCTTCGGAACGCGGACCACCATGCCGTCGCATACATCCCTGCTTTTCAGAAAGCCGAGTTTCTCAAGATGCCTGACCGTAATCTCCAGAAGGTGCGCATCCGTATCGTTCCATATCCCGTCACCCTTAAAGCTGAAATATTCGATCACCAGAAGCGTCTTTCCCTCAGGCGCCATCATCTCGGACCAGTTGGTCGGCTCATGAATTCTGCCAAAAGGGATATTCTTTTCAGGGATATATATCCAGGTCTGGTCGGTAAGCCGTTTTTTGTCGGCCATTACGGCAACAACAACAAGGTCCCGAAACTTGAGTCTCGATGCTGCATCAAGGATATGCCGCGGCGGAGCAGGATTGAGCATGTTGACAACATGGGTCAGCGGCAGACTCGATATGAACTGCCTGCCTGTTAACACGTCGGCATGCCCCTGATGCCGTACAACAATACTTTTGATTTCGTTATCGTCGTGATGGATTACCTCAACCCTGGTATCAAGATAGACCTTGTTGCTCATTTCGATCTCGTCTTTGAGCCTGTCGGATATCCTGCCAATGCCAAGCTTTGGATAGAAGAACTCATCCACGAGGGTCGGGATCTTTTTTCCGCTGACCCTGAAGAAAGCATTTTTCAGGGCCTTCGCAAGGGAAAGACCATTTATCCTGCGGTCAACCCATTCTGCGCTGATCCTGCTGCAATCTATACCCCAGACCTTTTCACTATATACCTTGAAATAAATATCAAACATGGTACGGCCAAAGTTCCTTATCACCCAGTCTTCAAGGGAAACACAGTTTTTTTGCCCGAACAATCCTCTGCATTTTTCGATACCGAAATCAGCAAGGATATTCAGGCTTGTACCAATGCCAAGACCGAAAAAAGCGTTCGCAGGCCTAAGGGGATAGTCGAGGAACGTATCACGCATGTAGATTTTGCTTGAACGCGGTACCGTAATCAGTTCGTCCTGCATCAGGTCCTGAACAAAACGATTCAGCCCTTCGTCTGTCGTAAAAAACCTGTGGCCGCCGAGATCGAACCTGAAGCCATTGTGATGCATGGTCTTTGAGAGGCCGCCGACAGTCGTATCGGCTTCAATCACCGTAACACCAAACCCCGCGCGGGAAAGAACAGCACCCGCAGAAAGGCCGGTCAGGCCGCCTCCCAGAATCACGGTACAGCTTTTTTCTCCGGGAGCATCCTTCATGGGTTCATTACAAACATCCGCAGGAACTGCCGGAAATACTCGCGCGATAATTACTGTCTTCCTGGTAAAGCGTTGTTTTGAAGCCCGACATGGTCGTAAAGGCCCTGACCTTCCTGGCGTCTTTTTTGTCACGGACAAGAACCTCAAGCGGGTCAGCCTCATTATCGTGGGTGGGAAAAAGCTCTCTCAACTGTTTCAGTGTGTCAGTTATTTCTCTTGTGCGTGCATCAATGACCATGTCCTTATTTTACCGCTTGTCCTCTGCGTAATTCCAGAAGTCGGCCACGATTATAGTCAATTCACATTAAATATAGCGATTTATTTATGTATGAATTTCCCCCGGCCAATGCGTTTTAATGAATTTATTTTCACTTTTTGCTATAATTAGCAACTGATTATGGCGGACAAGGAAAAGACATCTCTTATCGAGGCTATGCTCTTTGTCTCCGGAGAGCCGGTAACGCTTGCATCATTAAAGGGCGTTATGGAGATGCCAGAGCCTGATATCAAGCAGGCCGTGGACGAACTGATTGCCGAGTATAAAGAGCGTGATCGTGGAATAATCATTGTAGAGATAGCCCAGGGCTATCAGATGGTCACAAATCCACTTTACGCAAAGCTTCTGCGCAAGTTCACGAACACTGCAGCGTCGAATAAGCTTTCCATGCCTGCACTTGAGACATTGGCCATCGTTGCTTACAAACAGCCTCTCATCAAGGCAGAGGTTGAACAGATACGTGGAGTAAACTCAGACGGTGTAATGAAGAGCCTGCTTGACAAGAGGCTCATCAAGATTGTTGGCCAAAAGGAAGCGCCGGGCAAACCTATGCTTTACGGCACGACCAAGGAATTCCTTCAGTATTTCGGACTGAAGGACCTAACCGAGCTCCCTACACTGAGGGAGCTTACTCGGGAGGAGGCAGCATAAATGAAATTGAAAAACATATCGTTTGTATTAGTAATGTTCAGCCTGTTTCTCTTTGTCACAGGGGCATCCGCAAAAACAGTATATACAGTCAGGAAAGGCGACAACCTTCACGACATTGCCAGGAAGCATCATGTATCAGTCAGTGACATTGAGAGCGTGAACAAGGTCAATGCAAAAAACCTGAAGCCGGGCACTAAGATCACGATCCCTGTGGACAATAGGCATACCAGGACAGCAAAGAAAGAATCAAGAAAGGATAAAACAACAACCGCAGCTTCAGTAAAATCATCATCAAAGCATGCAAAGGCCGAGACAGCAGCATCGACGAAGCCATTAAAACATGAAAAAACAGAAAGGGAAACCATTCAGCCTGTAAAAACAGCCGCTGACAGCAGCAAGTATCATGTTGTAAGAAAGGGCGATACCCTCAGGTCAATCGCCCGGAAGTATCATGTATCTGTATCAGATGTCAAGAGCCTGAATGCCCTGCATTCAGCAAAACTTAAGACCGGTCAGAAGCTTCTCGTAGCGTTGTCTGGTCCCAAGACCTATACGGTCAGAAAGGGCGACAACCTCTGGCAGATCGCAAAGAAGTTCGAAATGGATTCTGACGACCTTATGGAAATAAACGAGATGTCCTCCCCTGCACTCAGGGTCGGACAGAGGCTATTTCTTGAAGAAAAACCCGAGGTTGTGAATGTAGACCAGAAGTACCTTGTCATGGCAAAGAATATCGAAGAGGAGTTGAAGAAGGTACCTGAATCTCCTGAGTTTGCTGAAAAGACCTCTCCGGACAAACTGGTCACCTTTGCAAAGAAACTGCTGAACATCCCCTACAAGTTCGGCGGCAACACTATCCTGGGCATTGACTGCTCAAGCTATGTAAAGAAGGTCTACGGCCTGATGGGCGTCAACCTCCCGCGAACTGCCCGCGAACAGTTCAAGGAGGGTGAAGAGATCGTAAAGGAGGAACTTTCTGTTGGCGATCTCGTTTTTTTCAGAACTTATGCATCGTTCCCGTCACATGTTGGCATCTATCTCGGCAACAACCTCTTTATCCATGCCTCGTCCAGGGGAAAGAAAGTCACTATCGACAATCTTGAGACACCCTATTACGTGAAGCGTTTCATCGGTGCAAAGAGGCTCATCTCTGCCTCTGAGGAACAGGAAAAAGCAGCTACAGAGCCTGCAAGTTAAGCAATTTTTCTCAGCCAGCAAACGAAGAAACCTGCGGCAACGTTCGCAGGTTTCTTCGTTTTTATTATGCAAAGGGAGTAATATATTCCGAGTCATGCAGAATTTTTTTATTATTGGATTAGGCGGCTTCCTGGGTGCAGTTGCACGCTACACAATCGGCCTATGGATAGGACAGAAATGGGGCCGGACGTTCCCGCTCGGCACCTTTTTCATTAATGTAAGCGGCAGTTTCCTTATCGGCTTCCTTATGGCGCTCTTCACGGAAAGACTTATGCTCAACCCACAGTGGAGGATGTTCCTCGTTATAGGGTTCCTTGGCGCATATACCACCTTTTCCACCTTTGAATACGAAACAGGGGCACTACTCAGGGACGGCGAGTGGCTCATCGCGTCACTGAATGTTGCTCTCAGCGTTATAATCGGCTTTGCTGCACTCAAGGTTGGCGAAGGCGCAGCGCGGCTGCTATAGGAGATAACCGATGAAAACAAGACCTGCCAGGAAGATCACGATTTATCTCGATGAGACAGACAAGGTCAAGGGAAAACCTGTTTACGAGATTGTAATGGAGGTATGCTACGCCAACAAAGCGGCCGGCGTGAGTGTTTTTCGCGGCGTTGCAGGATACGGCGGACAGCGGGTTTTCCATACGGCAAAGATACTGGAACTTTCGACCAGCCTTCCGGTCATGATCGTGATTGTTGACTCAGAAGAAACGATCAACAGGGTCCTGCCTGAAATCACGGCTCTCATCACCAAGGGACTTGTGGAGATCAGCGACACGACGATTGTTGAAACGAACAACTAAGCAAGATACAACACAACCAGCGATCTTATCGTAACTGCTTAAGCGGAAGCCCAAGTCGGTCGAGTTTTTCCTTCCGTGTAAGTCTTTTCAGCTCATACTCGAGCCTCCTCGCCTCGCCTGCATTCCTGCAGGGTATGGTTTTGACCAGCTCAAAAGGTCTCCATGACCTTACGAATTTGCTGCCCCTTCCCTGCTCGTGCTCCTTAAGTCTCCTCACAATATTGTTTGTCAT
>JACRHC010000123.1 GCA_016217675.1 Nitrospirota bacterium | reverse complement strand
TAACCCCTTGAAAAGATTGGCGGTCCCAACGGGAATCGAACCCGTGTTTTAGCCTTGAGAGCGCTATTTAACGGAACTGTGCAAGTGCTTGAAAATACCCGTAAAACCCTTGCCAGTCAAGGGTTTGAGCCGCTTTTTTGTTTTGATATCATACCACAGATTTCTATGGTTTTTGACACATTTATTTCACGTTTTCTTCACGGTGACTCAGGGCGGCTTTAGAGATAAAAGAAGGCTCTCTCGAAAATCCGCCACAAGGGTCATTTATCTCCTATAATTATCATATGACGAGACTGCGGATCAACTCTTTAGAGCTCAATGGCTGAAGAACCCGTCATTTTAAATCGTGCGGACCTCTATGAACAAGTCTGGTCAACGCCCATGATTCACCTCGCTGCGCAATACGGACTTTCAGACGTCGGCCTGCGGAAGATCTGCAAAAAACTGAATGTTCCTACTCCACCAGCTGGCTATTGGGCAAAACTACAATTCAAGAAGAAAGAGAAGAAACTGCCTTTGCCACCCCTCAAGTACGGAGACCGCGAGACATATGAACTGAAACCCCGGCAGGAATATGAAGCGCAAGCCCTAAAGGGAAAGGACGCGGCTAATCTCGACCCAAAGATTGCCGCGCTATTTGCTGATGTTGAAAAAGCGTCTAAACCCATTATCGTTCCAGAGCGTCTTACTTCCCCTCACCCACTTGTAAAGATGACTCTGGATGTCCTTGAAAAGGAGAAGCCTGACAAATACGGTGTTCTTAGGGCTTGGCGTCAGAAGTATCTCAATGTCCGCGTCAGTCCTTCGAGTCTCAAAAGAGCTTTGCGGATCATGGACGCGATCATAAAAACTTTTGAGGAAAGATCCTATAAGGTCGAAGTCGGTAAAGGCGAAGGTCCTGGAACATACCTCCTCATTCATGACTCTACCTTGAATTTTGAACTTACGGAGAAGATCAATAGTGTCTCTCATGTCCCTACCACTGCCGAAATCGAAAAGCAGAAAAAATATTCCTGGGAGAAACCTCCACTCTATGATTTTAGACCGTCAGGCTTGCTGACCCTCAAAATCGATGAATATAATGCTCAAGGGTATCGGAAATCCTGGGCGGACGGGAAGACCCAACGCATAGAAGATCTTCTGGATGATTTTATTGTTGGCGCGATTAAGGTGGCAATTATTGCCAAGGAAGAGAGGCTCGAAAGAGACAGACAATGGGCGGAAGAAAACCGGCTGAGGGCGGAACGAGAAGCTCAGCGTCACGCAGCAGAGAAATTTATTAAAGAACTTGAGGATAAAGCGCAGGCATGGGCCAAGAGTCAGCAGATTCAGGCCTTTATTGAGAATATGGAAAAGGAATATGCCGAGCGAGCGCTTTCGCCGGAGGACCAGGTGAAGTTAAAGGACTGGCTGGCTAAGGCAAAAAGATATGCAGATTGGCTGAATCCGATTACAAGAGGATTTCCCTTTGAAGAATAAGGTGTGTCTGCTGCGCCCGCCCGCCACTCCGCAGCCACCCGGTTTAACCGTAGCCCCCTCGCTCAGGCATTAAGCCTGCAGTCCTGTCATGCCCCTTGCAAAGAGTGCCTTCATGATCCTTTGACTTCGCACGGAACATTCCGGCACAGGCAAGAGTCCGCTTCAAGCATGTTGCTTCGCTCCGGGCAGGCCTTCGTCTTCGCATCACGCTTCAAGCTCACGCCAGGGGCAAGCACATGCCTTCGCTCCTCCAAGCTTGTCATTCGCCTTGCAGGGGATGAGAGCTTCAGCAATGCTCGGCCAAGCGCCCGGATCAAAATCAAAACAGCGTTAGATCTACGTCAAACCCTTTTTTTCGGTCTCGCTAAAATCGCATCTTTCGTGCTCTTGCCTCCGAAAACAATATTCCCATCATCAACAATCTCAGGCCAATGGGAATGTTCAACTCGATCCAGTCGGATAGGAATCTCGACCTCTTCATCAACTGATAAAAGCCTGTGCTGGGTCAGTTCATCAAGCCCCTCATAGCCTGGCTTATCGATGACAAGGTACCCGACAGGGAAATACTTCAGCACATGACAAAATCCGATATTCTTACTGAAGTCGCCGCGTACAGCAGGCATGGCAAAGTCCCTCATGGTGATTGACTGCTCATAGGGATACAGCCAGTAGAAAATGAAAAGATCTTTCGGTACCGGCTTGCTCTCATCGAAGACGAACTCCCTGACATCCCTGTCAAACAGGCAGTCATCAATTTCAATCTTTGCGGCCACCAGATGCCCGAGAATTGCCCTGATCATAGCTGCCGGTCTTGCCCTGTGATGAACGACCCTCGGAAAGGACAACCCCGATTTTAGATACCTACCCACGGTTAATGAAAATTCATTCAGGGCAGGATCGTATCTATGGCCAATTGTTTCATTGCAGCTTTTGCAGATGGTTCGGTATTTGACGCCATTTTGAGATTCCGAAAACTTGGTTTCTTCTTGCCCCACGAATAACTCGAACACCTTTTCCATCTCAACAGCTGAGAGATCGATGCCACCTTTTGGCGGAACATGATCCCAGGTCAGCTCATCATGCCTTTTACAGATATTGCAGGGGCCAACCTTTACTCTTTTAGTGTCGACGTAATGCCGGACAAATCTTTTCTTTTTCATAAGGTTCCAGTAATGTGCTCAAGCAAGGACTGCGCTCGAAATTTCTTTTATTTCCCGATTCTTATTCCGCAAGCTTTTGTGTTAAATTATACCTTAAGTTAGCATTTGGAGGAGATACGATGACAACGTTAGAATGCTCTATCTGCAATCAGGGGACCTTGAAAAAAGAGAACAAGGACGAAGTCTTCGAATACCAAGGGGAAACAATTACAATTCCTGACTATGTTGTCCATAGATGTAATATATGCAGCGAAGCAATTGTTGACAATGAGACATTGAAGACATCCGGCCATATCCTGAAGGCATTCAAACGCGAAGTCGATGAGCGGAGGGTATGAAGAAGAACCGAGCTGAGGTTATTGAATGAGCTTGCACTGGAGGGCAGGGTGAATCAGCAATTCCATCAGCTCGAAATATGGTTGCGTGCCAAGGAAACAGAGCATATCGAGTTCAAGGAAGCTAAGCAGCGCTATGATTTCGAGGAACTTGTAAAATATTGCGTTGCCCTGGCGAACGAAGGCGGCGGCAAGATGATTCTCGGTGTTACAGACAAACTTCCTCGCCATGTAGTAGGAACCGGCGCATTCACAAACCTCGAACGAACAAAAGCCGGGCTCATCGAGCGTATTCATTTGCGCATTGACGCTGAAGAAATACACCACCACCAGGGCCGCGTCCTCGTATTCCACGTTCCTTCTCGTCCTATCGGCATGCCGATTCATTACGAAGGCCGCTATTTCATGCGGGCAGGTGAAAGCCTGGCTCCTATGTTGCCGGACATGATGAAACGCATCTTTGACGAGGCTGGGCCTGACTTTACTGCAGAGACATGTCAGGGAGCCTCAATTGCTGATTTGGATCAGAAGGCTGTTGATGATTTTCGGCACCGCTGGGCGCGGAAATCCAAAAACGATAAACTGCTGACCCTTCCCTCTGAACAGCTCCTTACTGATGCCGAGTTGCTTACACGCGAAGGGCTTACGTATGCAGCCCTGATTCTTTTCGCCTCAAGAGTAGCTATGGGCCGCTTTCTCTCACAGTCCGAGATCATCTTCGAGTATCGCTCTACTGATGCAACGGGACCGGCTCAGCAAAGAGAAGAGTTCAGACAAGGTTTCTTTGCCTGCTATGAAGATCTATGGAAACTTATAAACCTGCGCAATGACAAGCAGCACTTTCAAGACGGACTGTTTGTCTGGGATATCCTGACATTCAATGAAGGCGCTGTCCGCGAAGCGATCTTGAACGCCGTCAGTCATCGCGACTATCGCCTATCCGGGTCTGTATTTGTCCGTCAGTATCCGCGCAGACTGGAGATCGTCAGTCCGGGTGGCTTGCCACCGGGTATTACACCTGAGAATATTCTTTGGGAGCAGGCGCCTCGTAACCGCCGTATAGCCGAGACCTTCTCTCGCTGCGGCCTTGTAGAACGCTCAGGTCAAGGCATGAACCGTATTTTTGAGGCGTGCATAAGGGAAAGCAAGCCGAGGCCGGATTTCACCCGCTCAGATCCGTTTCATGTTTGGCTCACGCTTCATGGGGAGGTCAGAAATCCTGAGTTCCTCCGTTTTCTTGAAAAGATCGGAAAGGAACGACTCGAATCTTTCACGACGCAAGACTTGATAGTCATTGATCATGTTTTTCGAAATGAACCGGTGCTGTCCGAAGACAAGGGGACTCTGCTCCGACTCGTCGAGCATGGCATAATTGAACAGATAAGTCGGGGCCGTGGCACCCGTTACGTCCTTGCCCGGCAGTTCTATGATTTAATCGGCAAAAAGGGCTCATATACACGGCGGCGCGGGCTGGATCGTGAAACCAACAAGTCCCTGCTTGTTAAGCACATTCAGGAAAACGACGCAGTGGGGTCCAAGATGGACGAGTTCCGGCAGGTTTTGCCGAGCCATTCCCGCAGTCAGATACAGGTCCTCCTGAGGGAACTGGTGAAAGAAGACAAGATTCATAGCCACGGAGTTACACAGGCGGGTCGGTGGTTCACCGGGCCGAAGGCTGCTCATTGCAATCATAAACAATTAGATAAGAATAAAGGGGGAAAGTCAGGATCCTAACCTGCTGATATTACATTGTTATTAATGTTTAGATTGCAACTAATTCAAGACCTTGGTTGCAATCTTGTTGCAATTAAACAAGTGTGAATTTGACAGGCATATCGAGTTTTGAATAAAGCCTAAAGCCTATTTGTGATGTGTTGTAACCATGAGAGCCTCGACGAAGACCCCTTGCTTAATACTTCATGCCCACGTAAAAACCGCACGGCCAGTTACACCAAAAGAGTAATAGTTCAACGAATAGATGATTAACTACGCACAGAATATACTATGACTGCCCGCACCCTGCAGGGAATGAGAGCTTTAGCAATGCTCGGCCAAGCGCCCGGGGGAAAATCTACTTCTCTTTTCTGACGCCTTTGAACGGCTTGTCGTCGGCCTTCTGGTCGATGAACCTTCCGGTATCGTCATCACGTTTTGTCCATCTGTCGTTTTGGGGATTGTGGACTTGACTCCGGTCCTTCACTGCTCCAATGCGGTGATTGTCTCCATAGGGTTTGTTCTTTGCCATGATGACCTCCTGTTACTTACCTTTTCCCGGTTTGAAAAGGTATATTTTGTTCTCTTGGCCGATAGCAAGGTTGCTTTTGAAATGCTGATCAGTATGCCTGTCCTTTAAGTCAGATCTTTGAAGCCCCGAGGACTTCAGAAGACTCTCAACTGAAATGCCCCTGTCCGAAAGGTCCAGAAAAGGAAGTGCTCTGATAGCGGCGGCATCACAACTGCAGAAGATCAGGCCTTCTTCTCTTGATAGGATTGCTAACGATTCCAATTCTCCGGGATCAATGTTCTCATGATTAATTGCAGGTAATTTGGTGAGGACCTCTTTGATCTCATCGGGGGAAGCTGAGAGCTCTTTTACAAGGCCGCTTGAAACATATTGCTGCTGCAGGTCTACGGGATGTTTCTCATCGCTTCTCTTGAAGAATCGGACTTCGTCTATGACTGTTGAAGCTGCAAAGATTTCGTGGCTGCCGGCAAGCCTGTCAAAAACATCTAATGACAGGAGGTCAATAATAACGTCAGCATCAAGAAGCCATAATTTCAATCGGGTTACCTTCCAGTTCCATGAGACCTGTCTCTTCAATAAAGTCGTCGATGTCGCTTCTATCGATACTGACCATCTCAGCGAATTTTCCTCTTGAGATTAAACCTTTTCGCAGGCAACGCACCGCAAGGGAAATAAAGCGTTCAGACTTCGGCTTTTCTCCCTTTTCATCCTGCCTTTTATGCCTGCTGATTTCCGTGAGTTCTTCGTCTTTTGCTATTCTGTCAGCTTCTTCCCAGGCAAGAAGCCGCAGATTTGCCATACGATAGAGGAGGGCCTTTGCCGATACGCCAAATTCCATGGCAATATCAACAACGTCTGAATAGGTAAATTGCTTTTGTGTTTCTATTCTTTCCAGAACTTCTTTTTTGACGTCGTTTCCGGGCAATAAAAGAATGGATGCAAATCTCTCGGCCTTCTTCTCAATGTCGTTAAAATAAGACTGATCTTCCAAATCCTTGAGGGATACGGCTTTCCAGGTGACCAAGTGGAAAAGTTCATGGGCGAGATCATAATTCCTGCGCCAAGGAGCCTCCTCGGAATTGATCACAATGACTGATCCAAATTCAGGATTGCAGGTTGATACCGCAGACCCTGCCGGCATTGTTTCAAACAAGATCTTTACGCCAAAATCCTGCTCCAGGACTTTTTGCATTGTGAAAGCAGGCCTGCTTCCTAAAGACAAATAATCACGGAGCTTTTCTGAAAGGGTGGTTATTTCGTTATTACTGCTGATATCGTCTATTGAAACATCAATGAAGGTCCCTTTTTTGGCCTTCAGGTTCAGCAGCTTTTCAAGAAGATGAAATTGCTCACAGCGATAATAAATCTCAGCTTCTATCTGTTTTTTGCTCTCCGCCTGGGGAGGATTGCGCCACAGAAAGGCATTACTCAACTGAAGCTGCTCGTCACCAAGCAGCCGGTTCAGGCTTATGAAATAGGCCTTAGAGAACTTTGATAACTCAGAAGCCTTTACTTCGCGTTCGCCGTTTTCAATACTGGTAAGCGTCTGATAATGCGGAAATCCAACTTTCTTTGCAGCGTCACCGAGAGTTAAACCTAATGCTTCCCGTGCTGCCTTTAATCGAGCAGCAAGCTCGTTATTCGGCATAGTCACCCCTCTTCTAAATATTAAATAAGTTTATATTAACTGATGTGCTATATAAGATTATCTTACTTAAGCGGTTATGCTGTCAAATAAGTAAAATTAATAGGCATATAAGTAATATACGTGAAGCGCAGTAATTCAACGAATAGATGCTTAACTATGAACAGCATATACTATGACTGCCAGCGCCTTATAGGGGATGAGAGCTTCAGTATGCTCGGCCAAGCCCCTTGGGATTATGTGAAGTCAATCTTCTATGATTCCTCTATTACAATCTGTCCAGACAAGCCAAGATCTTCAAGAGCTTGAGAGAGTTCAGCCTTCATACTGCGTGCACCGTCTGCTTTGATTGAGACCCTGAAATCAACTCCAACCTGTACCTCTGTCCCTGATCGCAGCTTTGGGAGCAATTTAGTCCCGAGACGATTCCATAGCTCAGGTGGTATAGAACCTACTAACCGCAGGTTGCATGTCTGAGCTGCAGGAGACGGTTCAATGTCACGTTTCTGCCCGGATGGTGTCGTTGGTTCCGGCGCTGGAAAGACCTCTGGTAAAGGATCAACTGCCGGCTTAATTTCAACGCCTGCCTTAAGAGCTTTTGCCTTTTCTTTTGTCAGAAGAAAGACGCCGGATTCAAACGCTACCTCTTCAATTGCAATAAGTTCCTTATACCAGATACGATCATATGCTCCATCAGCTTGATTATCAGAAGATTTATTGCCTGAAGCAAGACCAAAATCACCTTTGCCCACGAACTCAACGATCTTACCGCGCAAGATTGCGTCAGGATCGAGAAGCCTGGTCAATGAACCGTTCAGGAAGCTCTGCCGAAGGCTCGTAAGCGGCCATGCGCCACTTCCTTTTAAAGCAGGAGGCCAGTTTCGCTCTATATAGCCAGAACCAACAGACTCATTTAAGAGCGCTTGGGACTTCAGGGCCATTACAACCCTGCCGCACAACGTTTCCCCGCTGCTTGAATGTCCGGCGCCAAGGTCAATGACCTTCAGACCATCTCTTTCCTGGTTATCAGCCAACACCACAAAACGATAGCCACCCCAAACTTCGTCTTTTGCGGCTTCCTCAGCATCAGCTACTTTTGCTTGAATTTCTGACCGGTCAGCTCGATCAAAGTCGCTGCCCAGTGTTCCCTCAACAATCTCACGCGCAACGCGCTTCCATGCGAGCCACAACTCCATCTTTTCACGGAGATCTCGTCCAGGTTTTCTCACACACCATACGAGTGACCCGGGATAAAGCCGTGGGGATTTACCCCTCTGTTTTGTCCACTCGGCTATTTGCTGTCTCAGCGTGCTGCCACCGTTCCACTCGTGGTCGGGATCGATGATCACAACAGTAAGCCTCGGCGTGTCTTGGATGGAGGAGCTGTCAGAGGGAAACATCACAAGCGGGATGCTCGCTCCCCGTTCAAACTCCTTCTGAACAAGGGTCCTCACAGCAGGCTTTACCTCTGTTTCTTCGTCCAAAGAAGCCCGCCGGTCACTTACCACCTTTTTCAGGGTCGGCTGGTGTCGTATCTGGAAGCCATCAGTGCCCATCTTCCGAATGAAGAAAGCCTTAGCCTCAAGCGCAAGAGCGGCATTATCTATCGAAGTTGTGTCAATCTCCGGTTCGCCGAGGGCAAAGCGAAGCTCAGGAAGATGTGCCATTTTGTCTTTCTGTCCTCCGGAGGATTCAAAGAGGATCGCTGTTGCAACCCTCCGGTGAATATCACGCAGCGGCCCCTTGGTGTCCGCATCGAGTGCGCGAGCATGAGACTGTGAGCCTGATATGTCAGCATCAATTGCCGCGATGAGTCTGGTTTCACCAAGCTGACCAAGAACAATGCTGCGGAATTCCGGCATATCTACAGGAGCAGAGCCCAATGTTATTAGCGGTTCCCGTCGTGCTCCCTCGTATCCTTTCTTGTATGACAATGCTATCCACTGGGCAAGCATCGCGAGTGATCCGCGTGTCTGCTGGAACTGCGGGAGTATTTGCCATTTGCGTTGAAACACTGAAAGCGTGGCTGGATGAAAAGGATAACAGGATTCAAACCGGGCACGGAGAAATTCCCTTGCCTTTGCTTCGGTTGAAGCCGTATCAACCGCCGTCCACTCCGGCGGAAGTTGAGCGCGACGTTCGAAACACCAGTCTGCATACAGTTTTGCAATATTCTTCCTTGTCTTTTCACTTCCAAGGTCTTCAAATAATCTCCGCCGTACAACCTCGCTGATTTCGGTTTCATCCAGGGCGATCAGGTCCTTTGCCACACGGCGGACAACTTTCGTGATCCTGTCCTGCCACTGGATATCATAGTCCGTCATCTCAACCTGACTTCTCGGAAGACTGATTACTGCAGCACTCTTAGTAGTGCCAGTCATGGCTACGGTCAGATTCTGGATAAAGGCATGGAATTGGTCAGCCATACCCCGGTGACGGTTCACAAAGTTGAGGACTTCATCAAAAAGAACAAGGACAGACCCGCCGGCTGCTTCAAATACTTTGTTCAGTGCCTCGGTTCCGGGCGGAATAGTTCGGGCAGAAGGGCCAAGGAGCTTAACTCCGCTATCTCCGGCCAGTTGACGGGCCAAGTCTATCCATGGAGTTTCTCTTCCTTCCTGAGGATCCCAGGCGTTCCCTACAAAGACTCCTACCTTTGCTTGAGGAGCTTCAGTCAACCCTGTCTCGTTCAAAAACTCAGGCACGCCTTCAAAGGCCTGCGCTTTGTCAGCATGGCTCACGAGATGATAGAGTGTGGCCAATGTGTGCGTCTTACCTCCTCCGAATTGAGTGATGAGAGTAAGAACCGGGGCTGTGTTCTCTGTCTTTCCGCTCAGACGGCGCAGGACCATACCTGCATGGTCACGCAGGGCCTTTGTGAAGTAGGTGCGCGAAAAGAACTGTTCGGGCTTACGATAATCCGCAGGGGCAGTCCCTGATACCACCTGTTCAAGGGCAATAGCGAATTCATCAGGGTTGAACGACCGGCCTTCCCGGACTTCCTTTCGCGGCGTTGCTATCTTATACCAAGGTTCCATATATAGCTCCTTTATTTCTTTGTCCGTTTGACATACCTATATATTTTTGGTTTTAGAATAACATGTATTGAAATATAGTCCGGGTTAATAGCCTTTGAAGGATTCACCATATCCATATCGATAAGCAAGGACAAAGCCGGGTTGATTCGGCGAGGCCCCCATTTCAATGTTTCGTCGGCCCCTTGAACAGACACGGCGTGACCTTCCTGAGCAATATCGATTAGCGTTTGCGAAAGTGTAATTGAATCGTCTTCTGGATTCCAGTCACGGAGATATTTGTCAGTTGCTGAAAATAGAAGTTCTGTTGTTCCTATGTAACGGAAGCCCGCTTTCCCCATGCCAAGCGTTTTATGCAGTTTAACAAAGCCTTTTTCGTCGAGCTCATCAGCTGCAAAACCCAAGGCTTCCTCAGAAAGTTCAAGAGCACCTAACACTTCTTCAGCAGGCGATATCGGATCATTTGCTAAAGCTCGTTCTGATTTGTCGCTCAGATACTTTAACAGGGCCATTGCATCATCACTCAGGCCAAGTTGCCCAATAGAATCTGCTTCAGCCTTTATTGGTAAAAGCGCATTGATCGGCAATAGCTTTCTCTTAAGGACTGCATATATGTCTTCAATTGACTTCTGTCTCAGGTCTTGATATCCGACAGTATCCAGCATCCCAGGTATACTTGTATCATCAATGCGTATAGGTAAGATGTATTCCCTGTTTTCCTTGAACGCTCTCTCCTGAGCTGCCCTTCTTTCCAAGGTAGGCCACTGTTTTGCAGCATAGTGTTTTGACAGAAACATCACACAGTATTTGCCAAGCTTGCTATATACCTCAGTCAGATGCTCGTAGAGATTCTTTCCCCATAAATCAGCTTCTTCGTAGTCGTCATAAAAAACTTCAAAGCCGTCTGTTTTAAGTAGTTCTGCTAATCTTCCGGCATGGTCTCTATCTTCTCCAGCAAACGATATGACTACATCGTATTGTCGCTTCTGTGAGTTGTCCGGCACTGCTATTTCAAGCCGATCTGATTTTCTATCCTTGCTTATGCCATGCAAATATTCCGCGATCTCGATCTTCTCGAAGACGGGCGATGAAAGGAGTGACAGAATCTTTACTATCTTGGCAGTAATCTCTTTTTTCACTGCTGCTGAATAGTGCCCTCGTTCGAGTTCATTTTCATAAAATAGCAACCGGATAAGGGCCGCTGCCTTCAAATGTTCACGCGAAGTAACCGAAATGCTGTCTCTGAAGGAAGAAGAACTATTCTCGCTGATCTGTTTATTTCTATATAAAAGCATGTCCTGAATGCGTTGCTGGTCCTCATCATAGGGAAAGCTTTTCAGTTTCAGGTGTGACAGGGAGTTCTTTTGTTCTTCGAGATAGTGATGGAGCTCTTTCAGACCGTCCTGAAATATTTCATAATCGTCCGCAGAATAATACACCTCGATGTTATGCCCATTATCCTGCTCCCAGGCCTGTAGCTCATCAAAGAAAATACTCGCTGAAAATGGAATAAGCCCGGCGATCTGCATCGGTATGGATAACCGTTTTTTCAGAGCGCCTTCCATGCCTATCCAATACTTTGATTCTTTTGAGCCTGTGTAATCATTCAGATCATCAAGAAAGTCACGCAGCAAAACCACTTCACATGTTTTGTTATTCTTTGAGAAAAGGAATTTATGCTCCATCCTGTCAGAGTCATATTTGACACTCTTTATCTCAATACCACTGTCAATCTTCTCGATCATGGCTTTGACGATTTCGATAGCTGGTATGAGATCGTCACTCATGTGGGTTACCTTGGCACAGCCAACAGCATGGCATCAAGGAGCCTCTTTTCCTCGCTATCCTTCGGATACAACGCGGAAAGGGCGTTTGCCAACCGCAAGAAGTCAGGGCTGCGTTCCTGCTCTGCCTTCAGGAGTGCCCGAAGAGCATTTGCCCTGCCGCTCGCCTGCAGAAGCATTGCAGCGTGTACCCTGTCGAGCGTCGTTGCCCCTCTGTGCTCCTTCAGTGACTCCTCTGACACCATGACGCCTTTCTTCTGGCGGCCTCTGCCTTTAATCTCTGGTACGGCTGCTTCCTCACCCCCGGCAAAGAGCGTCAACTGAATTGACTCTTCAGGGCTGCTCTCTATCCTATCTGCGATAGTCTGAGCTCCCTCCTCGCCGAAAAGCTGTTTTGCACGTTCGCTGATCGGGAAGAGGCGGACAACGCCTTTCTTTGTCTCGATGATTCTTCCCTCCCATGCCTCCAAATGGATACCCAGGGGCTGCGCAAAACGACGGACAACATCAAAGACAAGGCTGAAACCTTTCTGCTTTCCCTTGGGCGATTCATCTTCATCATCTTCGCTGCTGTCGTCTTCCCTTTCATCCCCATTGCCGGTCTCTCCGTTTGTGCTTTGAAGTGTCCACAGGAACAAGGCCGTAAGGCGTGAGTCTTCTTCAAGTGCGCCGGCTGCGCCATTTCTTGCCTTCGCTTCTGCAGTGCCGAGAATCTGCTCAAGGGCCAACCGACCGACTACTTCCCAAACTTTTTCAAGATATTCGGCAAGCTTTACCTCCCTGCCATCGGCGGTCTCGACCTTGGAGTATCTGCTGAAAATCTCCAAAGCAGGGCCTATGCAGGCAAACACAAGATCAGCGCCGCGTATATGTTCCCTTTGTAACCTTTCCATCCAGTCGCCGACACGATTCGGGAGTTCTTTAAGAACATCCCCCCAGTCTCCAACAGATGCATCTTCAGGCCGCGGACGGCAGACAAGGTGAATGCTGGTTGCCAAAGACGCATTATCGCGAGCATTTAGGCGTGCACTTCTCTCAGTGGCTATGGGCCACGATGCGGTAATCACCCAGCCTGCCTGGAGCATCCCACCTATTAATGCTTCCCAACCTTCTGTCGTTTTGTGAGCGAACACGACACATCCAATACCAGTTTCATCAAGAAGCCGCCTGCCTTCCTTCATTGCTGCTGCCATCTTTGATTCAAACCAGGCGGACGTCTTTTTTGAGGGACTTAAACTATGTGGACGATCAACCACACACTCTTCTTCCTTAATTATGAGTTCTTCTTGGAATAGCGGATCGTCAATCAGGATTCTCTTGAACCATACATAGAAAAAGTCTGCAAGATGTGCGTATGCAACTGAATCATAATAAGGAGGATCGGTGAACCATACATTGACGCTATCGCTCGGCAAAGGGACGGAGCAAGCATCGGCGCGCTGTACCTGTCCAATGGTTTCTGATCCGAACTCGGCCCCTCTGACTGCTTGAACAACAGAACTTATTGCATCGCCCAGGGTACCGGCACCTTTATCAAAGGGTGATTGCTCAGGAAAACTCCATGCCATCGGTATCGCCTGACGCCCAAATGCACCTGCAACAGCTTCGCTGCCATTATGCCATCGTGCATTGCTGTTCCAATGACGCACGACTTTGCCAAAAGCGAGCGTTAGTAATGCCGTAAGCGCATCGGAATGAGCTGAACCGTGCGATGCCTTGCGGACTTCCTCAATAAGGATACTGAGTGCAACTCTTTGTCGTCCAGTGAATAAATTCCGCCAGTGCTCACATCCGTAGAGTGGTGCTGAAACTCGACGTAGTTCTGTTGTTGGTATGCGTTCATCGGGAATTGGGGACAAGCCGTCGCCAAGAGTCTTGGAAAGAATCCTCTGCAACTCAAGTTCAGCGGCTTCTAATGCGCAAACATCATGCGCCTGCTCTGTTCGATAGCGGTGCAAAGTCGATTCAGAATCTGTAACAGAAACTGCAAGTAGGCGAAGCCGTTCAATTCCACCGTTGATCGCGATGAGCTGCGCACGAACACGATCAGACGGTAAAACAGACTGACATGCTGGACAAGTTGCTTTTGCCTGAAAAACAGTTGCTGGTGGAACATCCTTTTCGTTCTTTGGTTCAAAGACTTCAAATGTGATTATTGGTTTACTTCCGCTTGCTCGCACGACTTTATACCGCAAAGCTTGTTTCGGTGACCTCTTTTTTCTGAGCCAGAATGAGCGAACAAGTGGAATCTCAGCCCCACAATTGGGTGATTCGCAGTCTACCGTTCGTGCCCACAGGTATGCAACTGGAATGCTTCCGTCAGGGTCCCGAGGATAAAAGTTTAATAACCGCTTCTCGAAATTAAGCTGAAGATTGGATGAAATGTCGGATAATTCTTCTGCAATATGACTGCCATAGCGGGGAACATCTTCCAGAATTGTTTTGAGAATGAGTAGGGCAACAGGGTTAAGGTCGCTACCGAATGTTTCGCATCCAATCCGTAATGCCTCAAGAGGAATTGAACCGCCGCCCGAGAACGTATCTACCACGAGTGGGGGCTCCTCGTCATATGCTGTTCTGACTAATGATCTGGCGACTTTAAGAAAGGCAGATTGAGAAGAATTATCCCAACTGGCAAAATCAGCTATGAACTTCAGAAGCTTGCTTCTCAGGTCTATATCTGCTTCGCCGACAGTTCCAACCAGAGTCGGAAGAAGTTGCCGCGCTTTGCGTTTAAAATCCTCTGGACAATTCGGATCGCATGGGTCCGGTAACAAGAGCCCCAGAAGAATAGCCCTGCATGCTCCCAAAGGGCGACGCGCCCACCATAGATGGAGTGATTTAGGGTGATTACTCCGCGTGCTGTTCTCTCGAATGGCATGCCCGGAAGTAGCAGTTATAGGGAAATCCACTTCAGCAAGACGTTTACATTCTTTAGGGATCGCCATCAGCTATCGTTCCCCAATATATTCATCAAGTGACGAATGAATCCATTTGGACAATCCACCTTGATAAACATCTTTGCCAGTCAGTCCCAAGAAGCTCTTATACCTATTTTCCGCAGAAAGGTCATCCTTTAAGACGACTCTTGCTATCCAATTCTTTTTATTGCGTCCCAGCTGCGCAGACTTCAAGAGGTGTTTGAATTCATAGTCAGCTTCAGGCATAGAGTAACCAATGAGCAGCCAGTTATCAGCGGCACATAGTGCAAAATGTGCACGTTCCCATATAGTATGAAATTGAGCTATAGAGAAAGCCTTGCGGTAACTAAAAGTTGCAACCCTTCCTGCTAACACATTCCCACAGTGCGGACAATCCCGATCATCAGTCAGCTCCTCAAGTTGGTTTGCAAGCCTTGCTTCGACATCGAATAGTCTGAAATCATCAGGCTCAAGAAACGTCTTCCGATTCAGCGCGGTACTTGCGATTCTCCCAGCATAGATTCTTCTGCAAGAGTCACAGTAAACCCAATTGGTTGAACCATGCATCTTCATTAGAGGTACGCCATCATGTGGCCATGGCTGATTTGCAAACGTTCCTGTAAGTGCAATGGCCTCGATGGGATAATAGAAAGGAAGTTTTTTGGAATCAGCGTAATTTTCTAAATGCCTTTCGACTATGATGTCCCAGTTTAAAGTAACTATAGATAGATCAAAATTCTTATTTAGAGAATAAAGCATCTTACGAATATGCGGTCTCTTCTTCTTGCCAAATGTCACAAGGGAAAAAACTCTGTGAATACTCATCCTTCGAATGGCGCGCAATTTCTTGGGACTATAGTAGGGTCCAAGGTGATGCCCTGAATTGGCGGCTAAATCCAACAAAGTAAAATGATCCTCTAAAGAAGGCCGAGGACCTCCATTCTTGAATCCAAATACTCTTTCCCAAAACTTTCGCAATATTTTACTAATTTCATCTTCTATCTCGCTGGTGAGCACCGTATTAGTCGGGGTCATAAGAAACTTTTCAGGAATATCAGCCGTCGTAGGCAGGCCTGCATCTTTTGAAAATCCCGAACCGAGGATCAGCGCAAGTTTTGGTTTAGGCATTCTTGTCTCCATATGGCGCTTGATCCTCTTTCACCTGCATCGGCTGCGTCATCGCATCTACCGACAGGTAATAATGCGCAATCTTTCTGACTTCATTCCATTCATACCGTGCTGGGTCTCTAATAGGTTCTTGCATCTGTGGTTTTGTGTTACACCCAGTGACTATATAGAGCCAATAACAATCCCTGCGATCTTCGGCAACACGCCGTTCATTTGGTGTTAACAAGATTGTCCCCGTTGAATCACCAATACCCTTAATTTCGATAAGGCGGAGCTCACCTGAATTGATATCCAGACTGGTAATGTCATACCCGAGATTCTTTTCATGAACATCGTAGACCTGACGGCCTTTAGCCTGTTCGTATTCCATTACAACTTTCATTGCGACAGCCTCAGTCTCGAAATTGGGCCTCAGCCGCCGCACCTCTGGCGTTTCCCCTTCAGGATGGGGAAGTATAAGCACACTTGTAATCCGTTCAACTGCCTGCAAGGAAAGCGACCGTTGGCGCTCAAGATCCTGCCGACGCTTTTCACGTCGGTCGAAAAGCTCGGCATGACGGGTCTCAGCCTGCGCGAGGCGTCCTTCAGCCCCGGTGACTTTCTGTTCAATTTCCGCTGCCGCCCTGCCTATCTCTTCATCCGCTCTTTGGAGCAGTTCAGTCAGTGATAGTTCAATATGTGCAGCGATACGATCTACTTCAGTAAGACGTTCTGAACGCATCTCCTCAAGAAAAGGGGTCAGGGCACGATCATTGAGCCATGCTGTGGCCTCGGACATTGATGCAACTGACGGGAGGCTTTCAGGAGCTTCAGCGGGGGTAAGATTCCCAAGCACGCTCGGCTCCTCCAAGCGCGGTTCACGATCCTTTGCAAGTTCTACTGTAAAAAGCCGCTCATGCATTATCTGGCCGAGACCATCCACAATACGGGCTCGATAGAAATCCAGACGTGACGGAGTATTGTGTTGGAGAGAATAAAAGCAGGCCCCTTTGCCGAAGGACTGTTGCGACAGGGTGTTTATATGACGCCTTATAGCTTCAAATAACGAATGGCCTGGAGTAATCCATTCCAATTTGTTATTTTCGGCAGTCTCACGGTCTGCCGAACAACGCGGGTATTTGATCGCAAGCGCTGGCAGTTTCCAGTCCGGCTGAGATTCGTATCTTTTTAAAACAGAAGGTGTCTTCCCCGGATCAAAAGCATGCGGAAGTCCAGGAACAATTTTCAGTTGAAAAGGTATATATTCTGAAGACTCTCTCATAAACCGTGCGATAGTTTCAGGCACGACACGTCGTTCCTGTGCCTTGGCACGCCGCTCGATGAGCATCTCCAGATTGAGTTTTTTTGATGCAAGACCTTCAAGTGCGTTCTGGCAGATTGCCCTGAATTGAGATTCATCTACATCCTTAAGGAGGCGATCTTCAAGATCTTCGTCCCCCAGCTTTCCTGAATAGTAGTCTCTAAGCACCCGCTCAACATGAGCTGATGGAAGTACCTCTCCAACAACGTTGAATACAGCATCATTATCAAGGGCATCTCTGATTTCCTGCAACTTTTCGAGCAGCCGCTGTAGCACACGTCCTTCGATGGTGTTTGTAGCTACAAAATTAAAGATGAGACAGTTTTTCTTTTGTCCGTACCGATGGATTCGTCCCATTCGCTGTTCCAACCGGTTAGGGTTCCACGGGATGTCATAGTTAAACAGGATATTACAGTATTGAAGGTTAATACCTTCTCCGGCTGCCTCAGTTGCAACAAGTACCTGTATTTTTCCTTCCTTGAACTGCTGCTCAGCGTAAAGCCGGGTATTGGGTTCATCCCTGGATCCGGATTTCATGCTTCCATGAATGCAATCGACCTCAAAGCCCCAAGACTTAAGCCGATTCATCAGATAATCAAGGGTATCCTTGAACTCCGTGAAGATCAGGAGTCTCTTTTCAGGATGATCGAAAAAACCTTCTTTTTGCATAAGGTTTTTGAGCCTCGACAGTTTTGCCTCTGCCCCGGCATCTTCAACGGTTTGTGACTGCAAGGCGAGACGATTTAGCTCTTCAATTTCATCACGAATCTGTTCAGCATTCCCTGCAAGAGTGATGGCTTCGAGCATTTCTTCAAGGCGCTCGCGCTCACTTTCCTCCATCTCTTCCAGTTCATCTGATGATGGGAGGTCCGGGGGTGCCAACCGGCACAAATCTTGTGCTCGCTTTAGCCCGTCTGTAAGTCGTTTTACACGGTTTTGGAGGGAATGGCGCATCGCATACGTACTCGAAGCAAGCCTGCGCTGATAAAGCGACATAAGAAAACCGACAGCTCTTGCCCGAGGGTCGTCTCCTTCAGCTGCAGCCCTGGCGCTCTGCTGTTTTACAAAACGAGTAATGTCCCGGTAAAGTTCAAATTCCGATCCGTCTATTTGAAAATCTACAGTGTGCGGAATGCGTTTGGTAAATATCTTTTCAGCTACCCATGTACCATCGGGACGGCGTTCAGGGAAGTGTACCATGGCTTCTTTTGTGCGGCGCAGATAGAAAGGAGCGCGTTTGCGATCCATCGCTTCACGTATAGATTTGACATCTGCATAGGCATCTGCATCAAGGAGTTGAAGGAACAGACTGAAGTTTACCGGATCTCCCTTGTGCGGGGTGGCTGTAAGAAGCAATATGTGATCAGATGAGTCCCTTAGAAGCTCGCCTAATGCATAACGTGCTGTCTTGCGAGATGGAGGCGTCCATGACATGCGATGCGCTTCATCCACAATTACCAAATCCCAGTGAACTTGTCTCAATCCGGGAAGGATGTCAGACCGTTTTGCAAGGTCAAGAGAAGAGATAACGGTCTTTTGTTCCAGCCACTGGTTTACGCCAAACTGGTCCCTAATGTCCTGCCCTTTTAAGACGAGAAACTTCTCATCAAACTTTTCTTTTAGTTCACGCTGCCACTGAAATGCAAGATTTGCAGGACAGACAATGAGAACACGTTCTATGAGACCTCTCAGCTTGAGTTCCCGGATAAGGAGCCCCGCCATGATGGTCTTGCCGGCACCGGCATCATCAGCCAGCAGAAAACGGACACGAGCGAGTTTTAACAGATAATCGTAAATAGCCTCAAGCTGGTGAGGAAGAGGGTCAACACGAGAAATCGAAAGCCCGAAATAGGGATCGAATTCATAGGCAATGCCGAGAGAATATGCCTGAATGCCAAGGCGAAGGATATTCCCATCACCGGTGTAGCTGAACTTGGAATCAATTATAGTAAGCGCTTCTATGTCCTTTAAAGTGAGTGCGACCTTGCGAAATCGTTCCGACTGTGTTCCCACGAGCCCTGCAATCCAGGAATCAGACCCATTTGGCCGAATGGTCTCGACACGCATCGGCTCATTGAACAGTGCGCCAATAAGTATCTGCCCTTCTCTAAGAGGTTGATCTTCATTCATCCTATCATTCACAAAATTCCTTTATGACACGTTGCCAGTCAGACTCAGGCTCGCAGGGCACATTTTCCCCAATTCTCCAGCTCTGGATTTCAACCCTCAGATTGTTGCAGCTAAAGTCTTCCATGATCTTCCATTTTAGGTCTTTGTCACAAAGCATAACCGAGAACATATCGTCTACCTTCCTGGCTTTTATCCCAAAGGAATCAAATATTCCCACGGCCTGCGTCTTGCAATACGGGTTAGGAAAGCAGACCTGTTCTATAGCAGCTCTATATTGCACAGCGTCGAATCCATCGGGCACGCCGCTATCGAGAAAATGCCCTGCTACCTTCTGGTTAATATGGGCAAGACTGGCTTCAATTGGTGCATACGTTTCTTCTTTCTTGATAAGCGGCGCCGGTGCACATGATGCCACCAGTATTATGAGGAGTAAAGCGCAGACAATATTTCTTGTGCCTCTTTCTCTTACATCCATAAGTCAATCCTGCTTTCATCGATACCTGTGTCAAGATTCCAGTCCTTAATGTAATCAGCAATGCTTGAGGGGGTCCCTTGGGTTATATTATCAAATATTTTTTCCCATACGACAACCACCCTATCAACAACAGCCTTAAAGACGTTGTCATAATGATCTTCAAGCCCGTTCGGCAGGAGAACTTTTTCAATATATTTTTTGCGTTCTTCTAAGGTAATCTCGGCTTCCTTCTTGTAGTTAAACCCTGCCATTCCCAAGATATGTCGGAAGATTGCGCCGGAATCTACAACGAAGTTGACGCGGCCTTTGTAATTGTAATGCCATTTATCTGGATCAATGCCGTCGAAATACTCCTGGGCATATGGATGTGCCGCTCTTAGCAGGTCTGTCCAGAAAGCCCTTATCTCTGGATGAATGCGATCAGCATCGTTAGGATCTGAACACTCATCGAGGATTCTCAAATAGCCAAATGTACCAGTTCGTGGATTGGAATTAACTATGTCGTCTCCTTTTTCTTTCTGGAAAATATAGATGTCTTGTATGAGCTCGCATTTGCCATGCTCATTATGGGTAAACATATAAGGCCCATGGACGATTGAGTTCACAACAGGATGGACATATGAATCAGCTATTACATGACTAACATACCCGCAAAACCAAGCAAGTCTGATCGCAAATGACTCGCCCTTCTTATCCATTGCTGCAAGACGTGTTACTCCCTCCCTTACGAATGTCGAGACATTTTCGTAGTGCATTCTATTGGCCCATGTATGCCCTATTTTCAGCACCCCGGTAGTAAGAACGTCAGTGAGATACGGATAATCTGGACCAGTTGCACCTGTAATCACGAAACTATTATTCTCACTGAGAATCTTTGCGAGCGTTTTCTTCTTTTTCTTGAGTGAAGCGTCTATCGCTTTAGTTCCTATGAGACAGTGTGCAAAAGTTGCCGGCATATCCTAGTACCTCTTCTCCTTCTTAACCACTTTCCCGACGATCCGGTACTTGACGCTTTTCTTCAGTTCTATGTCCTCATACCTGGAATTGAGAGGATGCAGCACAAGCGTATCGCCGAATTTCTTCAGCTGCTTGAAGGTGGCTTCCTCTTCATCGTTCTTAACGATCACGTAATCCCCCGGCTTTGCCTCAACGTGAGGATTGACGATAACGACATCGCCTTCGCGGAACTCAGGCTCCATGCTGTCGCCTTTTATGCGCAGTGCAAAGACATTCTTTCCCTTCACATCTGATTCGGTCCATTCATCTGCATCGCCAGGAGGGAAGTTGTCACTCACTGCGTCCCACCTGCCGGCCGTGACCCAGGAGATGATAGGAATCTGTCTCATCTTCTTAAGAGAGGCAGGCTCGACATTCACTGGCAGGTAACCGGTTTCCTGCAGAAACTCCTGAAGGTCTACATGCAGGGCCTTGAGGATCTTCATGACAATATCAAAGGAAGGAGTTTTTCTCTGTCCGCTCTCGATATAGCGGATGTGTTCGCCGGTGATCCCTGCGGTCTTGGCAAGCTCTCTGGCAGACAGTTCTTTCTCTTCTCTTTTGGCTTTTATATACTCTGCTACTGTCTTCATAATTATAACTATAGTTCTAACAAATGGCCTTTGTCAAGAACTTTTTATAACATATGTTATTTTTTCTGCTTGACAAGGGTTAGGGGTCAGGATTATGCTTAGTTCTAACAATCGTTATTTGAAGGAGGTGAGTGAATGAAGACCTTTGATCCAGCCAGTATTGCAACGCGAAGGAAGAAGCTCCGCAAGACACAACAGGACTTGGCAAGGGAAACCGGCCTAAGCAGCACAGCAATCTACTACATCGAAAAAGGGCGAAAAGTGCCGAGGGCTACCACTCTTGGCAAAATAGCAAATGCCCTGAGATGCAGGGTTGAGTATTTTTTTGTCAGCAGCACAAACAATCGTTAGCATAATGAAGGAGGAAGCATGAGACAGGTTGTAAACATCAAGAAGGTTTCCGTAGACAGCGACCTCCGGGTGACAGTGATCCTGGAGTTTATCGCATCAAATGGCGCAAGCAAAGAGAATGTCTTTAGGCTTATCGAGCTGCAGGGCGATGTTGTTGAGGCCTCGCTTATCCCCTCGCAGCAGGAGCTTCCTATCGGCGATCCCATCGAGAGGGAACTCGTGGCCGCACCAGCGGGGCCTGCCGGGCCAGTCGGGTAATGTGTGGCCTCTCCGCAGAAAGAGCACGGGTACACAGCCATTGCAAACGCGATCATGGAGGCCCTGGCAAAGACCCGCATACCCGGAGAACCCCGGCAGGTGCTTGATCATATCCTTAGACGGACCTATGGCTGGAACAAGAAAGAGGCTGCTATCACGCACCGGGAATTTATGCTCGCAACCGGCCTAAAGAGGCAGAACGTATCCAGGGCGCTGAAGAGGCTTTCGGATATCAACATGATAGGAACCAAAGTTGATGCATTCGGCAGGAGATTCTATTGCTTCATCAAGGACTTTGACACGTGGAGGGAAGGAATCAAAACTGATGCCGCATCAAAAGTGATTCAAACAGGCATCAAAACTGATGCGTCCGGAGAATCAGAATTGATGCCTCCCATGCCCTCTGAAGCGAATAACGTCAAGGGTTTGCAGCATCCTAAAGCAATCTTTAAAGCAACTATAAATCAATCTCTCTACAGGGAGAGATTATTGAAGAGGCTGAAGACCCTGTTTCCGGATGCGAAGATCCCCGGTCATGTCACAAACAAACAGATCGACTATTTCCTTTTCCGCGTCGAGGGAGGACTGGATTATCAGAGAGTGCAGGACCCGGTGAGATACATCAAGAGCCTGATCATTGATGAGGAGTTCCCCCCGCTCTTTGTGAGAGATGAAAAGGCAGAGGAGGAAAAACGGCAGCGGCTTGCAAAGCTGAGGAAGGAGCGGGAGGATCGCGAGGCATTCCGGCAGGAGAACCACGAGGAGATGCAGAGGGAGATCAAGGCCTTTGTCTCGAAGATCGCTTCTAAGGGGATGGACTGATGCTGATCAGCTTCACTGTCCAGACGAAACCAGTCCCACAGGCAAGGCCAAGGTTCTTTGTTCGTCACAAAGGGCCTCAGCGCTTCGTCGGCGCCTATGATCCGAAACAGTGCAAGACGTTCAAGGAGGTTATCGCATGGCATGCACGGATAAAGATGAAAGAGACCGGCATAAGAGAGGCGACAAAGGCCCCTATCGCTATCGTCCTTACCTTCGGGATGGGGAGAAACGGAAAGGGCGCATATCATACGAAAAGGCCGGATATAGACAACCTGGCAAAGGCAGTCAAGGACGCATTGAAAGGCATCATCTACGCTGATGACAGCCAGATTGTAGAGGCCCATCTATACAAGCAGTACGGCGGGCCTGAAGTGAGAATCGAAATACGAACACTGGAGGAAGAAAAATGAATAGGTTTATTTGCAGCACCGCCTTTCGCTTTAAAAGAATTATTTCGGAAGCACTGACGCGGCACAGTATTTTCGCTCATTCTCGGGCTATCGCCCTCCGAGGTTTTTGCCTCTTTGTTATTCGGGTTATTAAATTCCGGACTATCGGCAAAAAAAGCCGCTCAAACACAATGCCTCGCCAGTTTGGTCAATCGTTGATTGCGCTTAAGCCTGCGCTGCTCATAGCCGTAGTGGGGGTGATGTTGCTGCCCGCTGCATCTTTCGCCGGCATTGATACAATGATCGAGTTCATCGTCTCAAACAATCCGGACTTGCAGGAACTGAAGGGCATCAACAAGAGCATCCTCAGTCAGCTTAAGGTCGAGGCAAAAGGAACTGCTTCTTACGGCCAGCTCACACAGGAAGGCACTTCAACCCTCGAAAAGGCGCAGACAAGATACAGCGTCGGCCTAACCGCAACGATCCCTTTGATCAGTCCAGCTGAGAAATCACAGAGACGGATTGAGGAGGTACAGAAAGAACGGACATTAAGGCTTGATGTCGCTGAGCTTATCAAGACGTATAAAGCGGAGAGGTTGGCGATCCCCGAAGAGAACAAGATTCTGATCAGCCTCTATAACGAGCTTCAGTGGATCGGCAAGAGGGTTGAGGCAGGTGTTGACTCGCAGAAAGACTACAACTCGAAGCTCCATGACTATCTCGGGAAGAGAAAAGACCATGAGCTCAGGAAAGAGCAGGTCGGCCTGATCCTCGAAAAGATCCTCTCATACGTCGGCACTGAGAAGCGGAATCAGCTGAAGGGGATGCTCCATGGTCAGGATATACCCAAAGATTAAGAGGGGCGTAAACCATGCCTTTCTGTACCTGCAGAAGGTAGGGAACGGAAGGCATGAGCATATACTTGTAAAGATCGGCGAAACGATTATCATCGAGGGCGGCCCCTCAACCGGTAAGACCGAGTTCCTGAAAAAGACGATCAGGCAGCTTACCGAAAACGGCGAAAAAGCCCTCTTTGTGAATGCTGCCCTTCCGATGTCTGACTGGGTGAAGGAGTTCAAGCTCTTCGGGAAGAACCTCGACAGCAGGGTTGATTGCCTTCTCAGGACTCTGCCCGATACCTTCTATCTCCTGATCGACAATGCAGAGAAGATCACGGACTCCCGGAAACTGGAACTTGCGCTATTACTTATCGAGAAGTCCAGGAGTTCTGTGATCGCCTGCAGCAACTTTACGCATCTGATCAGCAAGCTGAAGGTGAGGCTCAAGGACGCGAAGGTCCATTCCCTTGGCGCCGGTGCTGACACATTCGACGTCACCTATTTTGTGGTGGCGATGCTGATCATATTCGTCGCGCTTACCGGATCGCACAGCATCATCTTTCTTGCAGCAGCTTTCAGATATCTATTTCAGGGAACAAGAATGGGAGGAAGAAAAGTATGACATGGGCAAGTCACATAATGGTTGGAGCAGCAACAGCAAAGGTTTTTGGTCTGAACTATGTTCTCACGACACTCGGCTCGATCCTGCCGGACCTCGTGGAGATGTTTTCAAAAAAGATGACACACAGGGGCGTATCCCATTCAGTAGCGATCTCGCTTGTTGCCCTGGTGCTCCTCTGGTCCACTCCGATAAGAGACGCCTGGATCGGCGTTGTCTTCGGTCATCTCTTCATGGACTCACTCACCATGATGGGTGTTCCCCTGCTTGATGAGAGAAGCAGACGGATAACTATCTTCGGCGGCAAACTCCGAACCGGCTCTCCCGGTGAGTTCGTCCTCACCGGCATAATCGCCTTCGTCGCCTTTATCGTCCTCGGTTCCTTTAGCCTCGACACCGAACGCCGGAACTGGCAGGACCTCCACAGAAAAGGAATTGCGGACAAGAAGGAGTATTACACAAATAGGTTCAACTTCTTCTGAGCGGAGGCAATACCTAAAGACTATATAGAAGAATATTATGATTATTTCTCGTATAATACAACCTATTATGAAGCCTATGGGGGCCATTTCTTTATGCAGCATAAAATAAGGATAAGCTTTTCGTATAAGAGAATAGGAATTCCCGAGTTAGAAAACATTTTGAGCAAGTACTGGGAATCTTCCCTTGAAGCTTCACTTAGCGAAATAACCTTTGATCTCTCCCATGTTGAATTTATTGATCTCCCCCAGTTGTGCTTTCTTTTTCTGTGGGTAGAACAATTGCTCAAAAATCAAAAGAGCATAACACTTCTCTTCCAGCATCAAACAACTAAGAATTCAGAAACTTCTAAAATTATAGGGGTTTTTCAAAATTACGGTTTCATTTCATGTTTGTCCTCGTACGAAAAGTTCAAAGTTGTGCCGTCCTATTATGAAAAATCGCGAGACCTTGTTGGCGCCAAGCATCATGATTCACCTATTATTCATTTAACATCGATAGGTTCTCGTGAGCGTCTGTCTGCTTTTATTACTGACCTTGATCCGCAGGCAACCGATCCCATATTAACCGTAGCAAAACGAGAGCGCGAAATACTCAACCGCACGGGCGTTCGCGATATTTTTTTGAAGGAACTTGGGTTAAATGTGTTCGAACATGCAGAAGGCACATCGGCAATAGTAGCCGTAAGCAAGAAAACGATTGCGCAGCTCGGCTATTCAAGTAATCCGGTACCGGTAAAGGAGTTTGCTCGCCAGCGTAAGTCAACTGAGTATATTCAGGTGGTCGTAGCCGACTTTGGTCCCGGGATACCGAAAAAACTTAAGCATCTATTTGATGCGGATAGGACAGCGCATGACCAACTGGACCCCCGTAGCGAATCATCTCTTGTCGAATATGCTTTTTGGAAAGATGTCACCAGCAAACCCAGAAGAGCGCTTGATGAAATACTTGATGCTAAAGCAGAAGAATTTGATGAACACTTCATACCACCGACAGGCCTTTATTTCGTAGAAAATCTTGTTAAAAAACACAAAGGATTCCTCTATGTTCGTACAGCAGGAACGATATTGGGTTTCAACTATGCATCAGGGGATAAAGTTATTGTTGAACCGGCGTCATGGAGGAGCAAGAATGAGATTAAAGGTCCGCTTGTAACTATACCTGGCACGATGATAGTTGTTGTTATTCCGTTAGACGCGGAAGAACTTGCGTCTTCACGAAAACTTTTCGGCCTGATTAGGAATAAGAAACCTGGAAAGGTTACCAGTTATATAAATGCGGAGAATCTAACCTTAGAGATTCAAAAATCCGATGAGAAAAAAATGGCAGTTATGATTATTGAAGAAATAAAAAAGGACGCAAGGCGCCTGAAAGCAGGTGGTGTTTTACTTGTTGATTTTTCAAATTTTGACCTCTCTGCTAAGTATATTTACAAAATCATCCTATTTGCGATGTATATGCAAACAGCAGGTAAGCTTGTAGTCTTTGCTGACATTTCGCCTACTGCTGAGCTTAATGTAGTTATTCAGGAAATAATCGGGATCGCTAAGAATAGACCACATCTATTACCTATTATCTACTGCGACAGTAATACTAAAGAGATTACTATCATAGGTGACAACCCAGAAACATCTTTCAGCGGTCAGGAATTATTTGACTACACCCTCGATCCAAATGATTTGCAGAACGCATTGCAGGCTTCTAAGGATTCAGTATTACAGAAGCAACTTGACGCTACATTTTACCAGGATGAAAAGGTCTTTCTACCATCGCAAGTATACATAAAAGGCTATTTTGAACTTGCAGACCTTTTGGGTCATCCTTTTTATTCGAAGAAAATCGCCGACAAGATAGTAAGCATTATTCCTCGGAATAACTATATCGCGATTATAGCAACAGCTGGAAATCTGAGTCGCTTTGCAAGAGAAGTAGCAACGAATTTGAATCTCCCCAGTGATTACTTATTTTTCTCAAAGGGTGAGACAACTCCGGTTTCAGCGCTTTTTCCTATTCAGCTGAGGCTGAAAGATACAAAAGAGGGCGCAGTTCTGCTTCTCTCTGATGTTGTAGTTACTGGTCGAAGCGTTAATAAGATAGCGGAGCTTCTTTCTTGTCCAGTGGTTGTGGCAGCAGTCATCGATGCACGACCGCCTAATGCAACTGACCCAACCAATCTATTAAGCATAGTATGCATTAAGCGGCATTCGTTTGAGCTTCATTTTGAGCGGCCTTCGAAGTGGAAGTATGAAGATATCCGCCTTGTAGACCCTATTAGTCATAAGCTGGTTTTTTATGAGCCATGCAAGACCGAGACTTTGTTAGATTCCGAATCCTATTTGGATGCCTGGGTAGTAACGGATCAAGCCATGCGATGTGGTCATTACCACTATAGCGATGTTCACGTCAACTATTTCTTTCACACCTATCGTATTTGTGAGAAGTATCGAAATGTAATTGTTGAAAGAATCCGGGCGGATGTTGAAATAATTCTTGCACACGGCAATAAGGTAACACATGTTTGTTATCCTGAGGAAAACAAAGCAGCTGAAGGACTCTGCGTAGATTTGCAAACATATATCGGGGGTAAGCTGACTCGTTTACCTCGAATTGCTGACCCAGATAGAACACTCTATTCCGTTAGTAGAACGATGTTAAGGCAAGACGCGGCAAAAATTATGGTTTTTATTGACATGGCCGCCACTACTTGCAAAACTATGCAATACGCCATGGAGTTGGCGAGTGCCCTTGACGCGGACAAACTCTTGCTGTATGTCGTAATAAATCGTATAGCTGGAAGGTGGCCTCAGGCATTTGAACATATTCGGAACTTTAGGGGGGTAGAAGTTCATATAAAGTCGCTGGTTAAGGCAGAACTACCAGCGCATACCCCACGAGAGTGTCCTCTCTGTGATAGGCGCAGCCTCATGGATTCTTATAGTACTCGATTCTTACCATCTCGCTTACGGCTTATTCTGAGAGAACTGTCCGAAAACCTCCGACAACGTTCGATTAAAGAACTTCGTGAAGAGAGTGAGAGGGTAGACTATGAGGGTGCTGTTGTCCTACAGCAAGTCAGATTTAGAGATCAAATTGAAAGGGAAGTTAAATCCGTGACATATGTTGTGCAGCGAAATCTTATTGATCAAGTCAATGCTGGCAATGAAAATAAAATACTTGGTCGAGGGATTATTTCATGTTTGGCTCTTGAGGGCGAAGTGCTTTTGGGTGAGGGAAGATATGAGAATCTTCTCAATTCAGAATTCTTAGAAGCGGTATTTAACCTTGCGCTGACCATTGGCACGGATATTAATCAACCACTTCAGGATAGAACTCAGGCGATATGGGTTGCTTGCTTGAGTAATTACACTACGTTTCTAAGATCACTTGTCACACTTGCCGAATATGCGGACAATGATTTGATCATAAAACATTTAATTGCGGCGACGATTACGTACTCAGGAAAATCAAGTGCTCAGAACTGTTGTGAGGCATTAGAAAGGGCACTTCTTGAAATTCAGCAAAGCAGATTTGCTGAGCGGCTCAGCGCTGATTCATTGACAGCACTGAGCGAGGCCGTTGGCTATTACAGATTTAGTCCGGAGAAACAGCAAGATGTTACGGAATCTTTTACAGAGGCATTCCGCGTACTTAATCATGTTCTGGATCAGCCTGGAAGGACACATCCTGATATACGCAGGGTATTTGATACATCTGTAAAAGTTGTAGAACCTGAAGGCCTCACGAGTGAAGTTGAACAAGCATATCTTGGGGCAAGCGGTTTCTTTGAAACAATGACGACAAAGATATTGCCCTCGCTACGCCGACTCACCATGTCTTATCCTGATGAAGTACTCCTGGATGTGAGATACTTAACCGACCAAGGAGATGAATCACTGCTGGCAGATTTGCGCGAACTTGATTTGCACGTGAGAACAAGTCTCTACCAGTATGCAAACAGAAAACTGACGGAAATACGCTGGCGTCATAGCAGAGAGCGAGTAAAGGTAGTTGCGGAACGCATACGAAATAATTTCCTTAGTACAGACAAAGGCGTCTTAAGAAAGTTGCTCACGAGGTCCAGGTGCACAGTTGCAATGGTAGTTCCGGGCACAATAGAGCAACTACTGGCAAGGGCTCGCGAGAAGAACATTACAATTACTAAAAACTTAGATGCGGCAGCCGAAATTATAATAGTCCCCCCTCAAATTGTTGCTGATATTCTTCTTACAATATTGGAGAATGCGCTAGACTACAGCGAAGAGAAATCAACTATTTTAGTTCAAGCTTTTTCTGACAACCGAGGGGTATGCATTTCCATTGAATCATCTCCCCTGCCCGGATATAAGCCTGAGGTAAAAGAGAGTCACGGGCTTTCTAGGGCTCTTGCCCTTTTGAATAAGATAGATGGTAAATTAACCATTGATGATACTGCTTATAAACAAGAAATGATCGCGCGCATCAGCGTTTCGTTAGTCACCGAAAGGAGGGCATTGCACAATGAGTTCTAAGAAGGCATTTCTCTACATCGATGATGATGCATCGACTGTGAAATCTTTTAGGGACACTGTCAGACGTGAATGGAATATGAATTATGATGTTCTTTCAAATGTTACTTTTGGCCCAATTGCCGAGGGCAATTATGATACTTTTGAGAAAGAATTGTTTAGTGTCATCACTGACAACTATGAGCGCATTGAATGTGTTTTTCTGGATATTGATTTCGGCTCTTCTAGTGAGAAACCCGACAAGACAGGTCTACTATTGGGCAGGGCACTTCGTAAACACTGGCCTAGCCTACCTATTATCATAGCTACACGTTTTGCCGAAACCGATATATATAAGAAAGGGATGATCTTTGATTTTGATAATCTATGCGACCCTATGGATTTAATTGGGATGGATGTAGATCAATTCACTGGAATGCTGGCTCTAACAAAGGAGAAAAGGTCTAATTTCTTAGCCAGCATTGGTGATATCCCGGTTAGTTATAGGCTTGGGAAGCATCAGTATTTTAGGCATATTGAAATAGACAAAGTGGAAAAACCTTTTGTTTTCGTTGCTATGCCTTTTGATTTAAAAGTTGTCCGTGATGATGTATGGAAATTGGGCATTCATGATGGCTGCAAAAACGCGATGATTTCGCCGGCAAGAGTAGATGAAGATCTTCGCTCTTTAGCTGTAATGGATAAAATAGCTAGTCTCATATTTGACAGTGCTCTCGTCATTGCAGATATGACAGGATGGAATGCTAATGTTCTCTATGAGCTTGGAATTGCTCATGCAGCGAATAAGCCATGCATACTTATCACGCAGAAAAAATCTGATTTGCTCGTTCCTTTTGATGTCCGCCATATTAAGTTTATTATTTATAGTGATCGAGATTTGTCAAAACTTAGGGACGATGTTACGAATGCAATTAACCAATGGAGAGGATGATAGATCAATACTTATTTCACAAAAGTATAGTTAGGTCTCGTCTTTAAATTATTTCTTTTCCCCCGCCGCCCGTCCCATCCGCCCCTCAAGGGGCTCCCTGTTTATCCGATTCGCTCCGCTGCCGCTCTGCTTTACTGCCGGTAGCTCTTCCCGCTCTCGGCCGCAGGCCTTCGCACCTTCCCCCCCCTTCCTTTGGGAAAAAACTCACACTCAACGACGCCCGCTTCTGATTAAGCACCAATCCTCACGGGAAGAGGGTACCTGTCACCGCAAGCTCACACAGTTTTGTTTTTATCAACATCACTAATGCTGCCGTAGTTCGGAGTGTGGACACGTCCGTTCCCGCCAAAACTACAAGGCGTCGCTGCTCCCGGAGGCTAGCTGCGATAATTTGGTGCGCCGCTGTTTTGTCCGCAGCATCGCCTGTAATCCCGTTGAGGGCCACAAAGATGCCAAAGTCCAATCCCCGATTCCTGAGTTTGGTGTCAAACCACGCGACCTCAGCACTCCCTGCAGCGTTTGACCAGTTCTTCGCCTCCAGTAGAATGAGGTTGGGGAGGAAGTCGAAGGCCCCTGTCTTCTTGTCATTCCACAGAGCTACATCAATTTCTTCAGAATGAAACGTATTGAGTTGGTCCCGATGTGTTATGGCAACGCCAGGCACACTACCAAAAGCGTAGCATAAAAAATCCTCAAACGCTCGCCCTCGTTGTACTGTTGTCGTACCGGTTCGTGCGGTCTGGAGAAGGGCTGCTACCTTGCGGGAGGATAACGCTGGCATTATTTCTTGCCGCCGTGAGCATACTGGTTCCTTAATTCGCGAATTGTCTCGGCAAAGGTTTTGTTCCGAAGTTGGTTAACGAGTTCGTTAAAACTGACTGCAAGAATGCCGCTGATCGACGGAACACTTGACAGATCCACAAGGCTGGTCATAACGACCAAAAGTGATAGTCGCGCTCCACTATTAATGCGATACTGCTCAACCTGGTTAAGTGCTCCCAGCAGTTGCTGCTTGGTACGAATGCTGGATTTTACCTCTATCAGTAGCGGGTTCCCAGTCACAGGCTGAAGAGCATCCGACCAGACTGCAATGTCAGCACCCTGATTAGGCTTCGGGCTTTGCATCATGGTATCAACACCGGAAGTCCTCAAAACTTCAGCAACCAGATTCTCCAGTTCGCGCCCACGCATACTGGGGCCCTCTCTATTGATTCTGTCAAGGAACTTGTCAGCGTCAGCCCCCAACGGACGGCCTTCCCTTGTGGCCTTTGTCGGCTGCTCAACGCTTTTTTCTATACGACTCAAGCATTGATCGAGTGCAAATCCGATAGCCTCCCTGTTTTCTGAATCAGCACGAAGATAGAATGTCCCGGCCAAGTCGCTCGGGAGTTGGCCATACTTAGGTGACACGAGTAGGATGATTGGTTTGTGTAGGGCATGCGCTATTCCAAGTTCGAAGAATACATTGGGTGACATCTGCGCTGGAACTACGGCCACGATGAGGTCTGCCTGTTGGATTGCTTTTTCTATGTTTGCAACCAGCGAGGTAGTTACCGGGGAAAGGTCATAAGCAGTAAAAACAATTATGTCTCTCTTCCTGAGTTCTGTGGTCAGAGTTTCAAGGTCCTGATGAACAGGAGCGGCTATAAATGCACGAAGGGCGCGCTTCCCATGCATTGTCATTCGACCGCCTTTCATAGCTTGCCTCTCCTCACTTTACGATTATTTTTTGTTCGGACAACTCTATTAGGTTATTTGCTTTTCTCAAAATCAGATATAAATATAGCATATTAATTATCATTCAGAGTAAATTGATGCCAATCGCAATTCATCATATTGAAGTTTTTCGCCACGTCCTCCCCCGCCCCTTTCTCACCCCAGCACATTGTCTCTGCCTCTCAGCGCCAAAGTGCTTTCCCCTCTCCTTCCCGTCGGCCTCGCCCCGAAGGAAAGGGGAGACAGCCAAAGACGGAGGCGAAACGGTAAGCGCACTCTCCTCGCTCCCGTTGGTCGCTGTGGGTGAGAGCGCCGACATAGCTACATCATATTTGAGACCTTCATTAAGGCAAGCACACGCGTCCTCGCCCCTTCGGGATCTCCGGTTTTCGAGTGCCTTTATCTCCGTCTGATCCCCCGCCCGCCCGGCAGCAACGACCGCGCCTGTCACTACCCCTGCTGATGCAAGCTCGTGCCAGTCACGCCCCTTGCTCGCCTCCCGCCGCCCCCAGGGGCTCCCCCAATCGAAAGACTGAAAGCACCTTTGCCCCTTTTTCAGAAAGGATATTCCGTGTCTAAGAACCCGTCAAGGGCAAGCTCTGTGCGATAAGGCCGCACCCTTGACAGAACCTTAGACACTTCATTCTTTTTTCTCCCATCAGGGGCAAGGGTTTCAAAAAAAGAATGGAGGAGTCTCATGAGGCTGCAGGGTGTCTGTAATTGTCCTTTTCGTTCCGGCCAGGGTGTCGCCTGGTGTGCCCTCGATGGGGAGCACTGCAGGGTTGTTTCCGATGCCTCCGGCCTTTGGTGCCGGGGCTGGTCGCCGGAAGGCAAGCCTTCGGCCTTGCAGGTCTCGCACCTGTCGCAGGGGCGGTTGTTTTAGTGTTCCATGTGAAACACAATTGTTATGAAAATGTAGACAATATATAACAGTTGTTATTATAGCTATAAAAATTACTAATTTGACTAATAATAACAATTGTTAGTATTATATAACTAAGGAAAGAGAGGGGTTCACGATGCAAAGAGAACGGATAGAAAGAAAAATGTCAGAGCTTGTTGACTGGTCTGCTGTCAAATATCACACCGATGAAATCGAAGCATACATAGGAAAGATGGAATATCACAAGAAGGACTTTACCGGAGATTTACGCTGGGCGCTTGAACGCCTTGAAGAACTCTTCAAAGAGGCAGAGGAAAAGGCGCTTGATGCCCTTATCAAAGAAGACGATGCAGAGCTGGAGGCCGAAGAAGTAAAATTTTTTGCCCTTGATACTAACAACTGTTATGAACATGCGGAAAGGAGGTGATGAATATGGGCATGTCAAAGAATCTGATGCTTGCGTATTTCCCAGAAGACGACGGCGAAGAAGATGACTTTGACGATTTCTTCAGAAGTGCACAGGCTGATGAACCGAAGATCCATCAGCCTGGCTTGGTTAAGTCTCACAACTTAGAAATATTTTAAGAAAGGAGCGGGGAGGGTGTCAAGCCCTCCCCAGAAAGAAGTGACCTACAGAAAATTTACATGGGTCGGCAATCAGATAACCGACGAAGACATGACCAGGCTTTACCAGATAAAGAAGGCGCGGCGCACTCCAATAACAAAGCTCGTTGCAGCCGCAGTCAAAGAGTTCATAACAAAAACAGAACAGGAGGCAAACCATGTTCAGGAAAGCTGAAAGGAAAAAGGCAAAACTAAGGCTCGGTATCCTCGGCCCTTCGGGATCGGGAAAGACATACTCAGCAATTTTGATCACAAAAGGGCTCGGCGGAAAGGTCGCGCTGATCGACACAGAGCACGGAAGCGGCGAGCTTTATTCGCACCTGATGGATTATGACGTTGCAACGCTTACCCCGCCGTTTTCTCCTGATAAATACGTCCAGCTGATACACGGCGCAGAGCAGGCCGGATACAACACGCTGATAATAGATTCCCTTTCTCATGCGTGGTCAGGAGACGGCGGAGTGCTGGACATGCACGACAAGGCAACAGCCGCAACCCGGAACAGCTTCACTGCATGGCGTGAAGTAACACCGCAGCATAACGCCTTTGTTGATGCAATTCTTCAATCTCCTCTCCACATCATAGCCACAATGAGAACGAAGACTGCTTACGAAGTCACGCAGGATAACGGAAAGACAAAGGTCGTCAAGGTCGGCCTTGCCCCCATTCAGCGAGACGGCATGGAGTATGAATTTACGGCAGTCTTTGACTTATCCATTGACGGCCACATTGCCACGGCATCAAAGGACAGGACAACCCTTTTTGACGGCAGACATTTCAAGCCTTCAGTCGAAACGGGAATAGAACTTCTTGAATGGCTGGAAGCCGGGATTGATGGAGACGCTATTTCAAAGGCAGCGATTAAAGACATGATCGACCGCATCAGCAAGATCGAAAACATCTTTGAGCTTAAGAACTGGTGGAAGAAACACCAGCTTGAGATCGAGGCTCTGCAGCTTGTTGACAAGACACTTGTTGTCAGCGCAAAGGATGCCCGGAAAGCCGAACTCGAACAAGCCGAGCAGATCGGCAAGAAGCAGGAAGTGGGAGGGTAAGACCATGCCGGCAATAGGGTTTATATGTCCTGACAATCAGCGGGTTACATTTTCAGAGTGCTTCGGGGAGTGCCGTCTTAAAGACGGCCTCCCCTGCAGCAGGTGCAAGGCCCTTCCGTTCCTTCGGAAATGCGCCCGTCAGCGGGAATGGACAGGGGAACCGAGCACTACGCAGCTTCTCCGGGGTATCCGGGAATCATGGTTAAAGATCACTCGGGATTATTACATTAATCCCGATGACCACGCTTTCAGCATTTTAGGAACGCACGCCCACGCTGTGCTTGATAACTTCGGCAAAGGCGATCACCTGACAGAGGAGCGGCTGCGCGATGAAATATGCTCCGGCGCCTTTGACTTTTACGATGGAGAGACACAGACGCTTTATGACTATAAGACCTGGGGAAGTTACAAGGTCCAGCAGGCCCTCGGTATCCGCTCAATCGAGGTGCCGGAGATAGACGAAAGCGGCCAGCCGATCCTGAAGAAGTCCGGAAAGAACAAGGGAGAGCCGAAGACGCGGAAGGTTTACGTCAACGGCGATTCCGTTGCCCGGATCAACGCACTCTTTGAAACTGCTATTCAGATTTCCGATTACCGGGACAAGCTCTTGACGATCTTGCCGGAAGGTTACACGGTGAAGAACATGGCTGTTCAGGTGATCTCACGCGATGGCGGCCTGATGGTATCAGCTATGCGAGGAATCGAGGAGAAGGCCCCGCTTGTCCCTGTCAACGGTATTTCAGGCCACTGGATAAGAAAGTATCTCGGAAGAAAAAGAGACCTTCTGCTTTCCGCCCTTGAAAAGGACTACGCGCCGAAATGCAGAAGACGGGAAACATGGGAAGGCAGAAAATGCGCCGGTTACTGCGAAGTGTCCGAAATATGCGCAACGCTCAATTGATTGAAGGAGGAATGATGAAGGCAGTTATAGAAACCAGAGAGGACTTGTATTTGATACGCATCTATGGAAACGACGAGATACCTTGTGATGCCTATGTGGTGGATCAGCTTGAATTCAGGGCAGACAAGGGCGGAATAACTATGCCGGCGAACAGTCAGGACATAGAGCTTGCTCTATGGATTTTAAACTGAGGAGGAAGAACGATGAAGGTTTATGATCTTTTATGGAAGAAGGCAGAGGACGAGAAGACAGGAAAGGCACGCTGGGAAAAGGTCGGGGTCCTGATCGAGAAGGACGAAGGCAAGATGTCGGTAAAGATAGACCTCATACCGGCCACGAACTGGGACGGCTGGCTTGTGGTATCCGAGAGGAAGGCACGAGAGGAATCTGCAAAGGAACCGATGTTCAGCAGCGAACTCGAACCGTTTTGAGAAATCTATTTAAAACCTACGGGGGGCCTGTCACTTGTCCCGATCTTCGGGACCCGTGCCAGGCTCCGCTAACCAAACACAGAGAGACAATGGAAAAGCTACTCGATATAGACGACGTTTCAGAAATGCTGGGAGTTACAAAAGCCACGATCTATTCATGGACATCGCAGAACAAGATACCTCATATCAAACTCAGCAAGCGGCTTTTGAAATTCCGGGAACGGGAAATAATGGCATGGGTCGCGGCGCGGACGGTGAGCGCCAGCACCGTAACTGCTATGAAGAAAAGAGGCCGGGCCGGAGGGACAACATATGCAGGTTCACGTGAAGATTACATCGAAAAGATCATAGAGAATGCGAAAGAAGCGGTCCTTAACTGAAGTCAATCAGCAGCTGTTACGTGATACAATAAAAGCGGGTATTTTCAAGCCTTGCATGGTCCCGCAGTCAACTGACAAGAAAGGAGGCGAGGGAATCATGGGACTATACAGGCGACCTGATTCGGATATTTTTTGGATGTCCTTTACCTATAAGGGCAGACTCTTTCGTAAGACTACCGGGACATCCAACGAGAAGCTGGCAAAAAAGATTTTGGCCAAGGTGCAGACGCAGATTGTCGAAGGCAAGTGGTTCGAAATAGACCACTCGAAGGACAGGACACTGAAAGAGATGATCGAACGATATGACAAAGAATACACCACTCACCGGACGTATTACCCGCAGAAGCGGGACAAGTCTGTCTTCAAGCATCTCTATGCATATTTCGGCGAGTCCTGCACCCTGGGCGAGATCGAGCAGCGGATCGGAGGATACGAGCAGTTCAGGAGGGTCAAGGGTATCTCACCGGCAACAGTCGTCAAGGAACTCGGCATCTTGCGGACCATGTTCAACATAGCCCGCAAGCAGTGGAAATGGAAGGTTGATAATCCGGTATCGGAGATCAAGTTGCCAAAGGTGCGCAACGAGCGCGTGCGCTATTTGTCGGAGGATGAATACAAGAGGCTTGTTGAGGCGCTTGAGTCATCTGAAGATACGTGGATAAGGCCGCTGATCATGATCGCAATGGATACAGGGCTCAGACTTACAAACCTCTGCGATCTCAAGTGGTCTGAGGTGAACCTTTTCAGCAAGATGATCACCATAGACGCTGAGGCTACGAAGAACGACGACTATCTGGGCGTGCCGCTCACTGACCGGGCTTTTCAGGTCTTCAAGGATTTGCGAAAAGCGCAGTGCCTTTCAGGGCAGGTCTTCCACGACGACGGCAAGAGACTCTATGACCGGAAGGTGCAGAGGGCTTTCAGGGACGTGCTGAAAAAGGCGAAGATTGGGAACTTTCACTTCCACGATCTGAGGCATACCTTTGCAAGCTACCTGAGACAGCAGGGCGTTGACCTGCACACGATCTCAAAGCTGCTCGGTCACAAGGATTTGAGAATGACGAAGCGTTACGCACACCTCAATGTAGACTCATTGAGAAGCGCTATTTCAAGGCTCAGCTTCACGTTTTCTTCACGGTCGGGCGAGGACAGACATGCAGAAACCGTGTAACCCCTTGAAAAGATTGGCGGTCCCAACGGGAATCGAACCCGTGTTTTAGCCTTGAGAGGGCCACGTCCTAGACCGCTAGACGATGGGACCATGATGGCTGGGGAGAGAGGATTCGAACCCCTATAAGCAGATCCAGAATCTGCCGTCTTGCC
>JACRHC010000125.1 GCA_016217675.1 Nitrospirota bacterium | reverse complement strand
GGCCCGCTCGGTAACATTCAGGTCTTTAACTCCAGGGCCGCTATACTCTATGATCCTGTTCACCCCGCCTTTTACGGTGAGCCTTCTCAGGATCTCCAGAATAACGTCCATGGCAGTCACATACGGCCGCTTCAGCTTGCCGAGCAGTTGTATGTTCACGACCTTAGGCATGTTCAGTTCAAAAGCAGCCCCGCCCATGACCGTTGCTGCATCAAGCCCGCCGACGCCGATTGCGATCATGCCCATGCCGCCGCCGGTTGGCGTATGACTGTCTGTGCCGAGGGCGATCTTGCCGGGTGCAGCAAACTGCTCAAGGTGCACCTGGTGGCAGATGCCGTTCCCGGGCCGGGAGAAATATGCGCCGTACTTTGCTGCAGCGGTCTGGAGGAAGAGATGGTCGTCAGGGTTCATATAGTCCTGCTGGAGCATGTTGTGGTCAACGTAAGAGACCGCAAGGGGGACCCTGACCCTGTCTAATCCCATTGCTTCAAACTGGAGCCATGCCATAGTGCCTGTTGCATCCTGGGTATAGACCTGATCAACCTTCAGCCCGATCGGCGAGCCTTCCTTCAGTTCTCCTGATGCACGATGTGCTTCGAATATCTTTTCGACAATGTTTCTGCCCATGAATACCTCTTTTTTTGACGGGAATTTAGCGTGATGCGTCGAAGACGTATTTTGACTTTGCCTTTTTTATTATGTAAAAATATTAGGAAAAATCAAGCAGAAATAATATTCCGGAGAGAAAACATGCATTTTTTTCAGTACCGCGGCAATGAACTGTATGCAGAGGATGTAGCGGTCAAAGAGCTTGCGGAAACGTATGGCACACCGCTCTATATATACAGTTACAACACGCTGACCAGACATTTCAAAGCGTATGAAGACGCGTATGAACCATTCCCTCATATTATCTGTTACGCGTTGAAGGCCAATACCAACGGCGCCATATTGAAGCTGCTGGCAAGGCAGGGCTGCGGCGCTGATATCGTGTCAGGCGGAGAGCTTTATCGGGCGCTGAAGGCAGGCATATCGCCGAATAAGATCGTGTATGCAGGTGTAGGGAAGACAGAAACAGAGATCCGTTCTGCGCTCAAGGCAAAGGTCCTGATGTTCAATGTCGAATCAGAGGATGAACTGCGGGAGATCGACCGGGTTGCGGGCCTCATGAAGACCAAGGCGCCTGTTGCTCTCAGGATCAACCCGGATATCGATGCCCGGACGCATCCCTACATATCGACCGGCATGAAGGAGCACAAGTTCGGCATATCCATTGACCATGCTGTTGAGCATTACCGCCTTGCAGCGAAGCTCAGGAATATAGAGGTTGTGGGCGTGCAGAAGCATATCGGCTCCCAGATAACGAAGATAACGCCGTTTGTTGATGCGATGAAACGCATCCTGTTGCTGCTTGATGAACTGAAAAGGCTGAAGCTGCCGATCCGGTATCTTGATATAGGCGGAGGGCTCGGCATAACCTATCTCTGTGAAAAGCCGCCGATGCCGGACGATATCGCGAAGAGGCTCCTGCCGCTGCTCAAAGGCAGGGACCTGACGCTTGTGATGGAGCCGGGCAGGTCGATCGTCGGCAACGCAGGTATACTCGTGACCAGGACCCTGTATCTGAAAAAAGGCGACGGCAAGACCTTTGTTATTGTCGATGCAGGCATGAATGACCTGATGCGGCCATCCCTTTATGACGCGTATCATCATATCCTGCCGGTCAGGAAGAGCAGACGGCCTGAGATCAAGGCAGATGTTGTCGGCCCGATCTGCGAGTCGGGCGATTTTCTGGCAAAGGGGAGAAAGATCGGCAAGGTCAACAGAGGGGAATTCCTCGCTGTCATGAGCGCAGGCGCATACGGCATGTCCATGAGCTCGAACTATAACAGCAGGCCGAAGGTTGCAGAGGTGATGGTGAAAGGCAAGGCGCATGCGCTTGTTGCAAGGCGGGGCACGTATGAGGACCTTGTTCAACATGAAGTAATTCCAGGATTCATAAAATGAACGTACCGTTCGTAAAGATGCATGGCTTAGGCAATGACTTTGTTGTCATTGATTGCCGGGATGCGGCTATCAGCCATCAGCTATCAGCCATCAGCGAATTAAGCAGAATACTTTGCGACAGGCGATTTGGCATTGGTGCTGACCAGATCCTGCTTCTGCAGAATTCGGACAAGGCCGATTTTGCGATGCGTATCTTTAATGCTGACGGCAGCGAGGTCGAGATGTGCGGCAATGGCATCCGCTGTTTTGCAAAATATATCTGGGACAGAGATCTGTCGTCAAAGCAGGTGCTTGATATCGAGACGCCTGCAGGCATTATCAGGCCGGAGAAGGCAGGAGATATGGTCAGGGTTGATATGGGCAGGCCTGAGTTTGAGGGCCGGAAGATCCCAATGAATCTTGACGGCGTGGTCAAAGACCACCCGCTCATCATAGATGACAGGACATTCAATATAACGTGTGTTTCGATGGGCAATCCCCATGCAGTGATCGTGGTCGATGATCTGGCGGCCTTTGACGTTCATCGGTACGGGCCGCAGATCGAGACCCATAAGCTCTTCCCCAGGAAGACCAATGTCGAGTTCATTCAGGTCATCGACCGGACAACCATCAGGATGCGTGTATGGGAGCGCGGCTCAGGCGAGACCCTGGCCTGCGGCACCGGCGCTTCAGCTGCTGCGGTTGCTGCTCATCTGAAGGGAATTGCGGATAAAAAGGTTACAATAAAACTGCTTGGCGGAGATCTGTTCATTGACCTTCATGAGAATAGGCATGTGTATATGACCGGTCCGGCGGTGGAGGTGTTCGAGGGCTGCATCAACCTGTAAGGGGAGGCTGAACATTGCAATGAAGACAACTGAAGATAAGAGACAGTGCAATAGGGTAAGATATGACGGGTCGTTCAGGTATGTCGTTTCGGTCCCGGACTATTTGACTACGCGTCTGGTCGAGGCAGAAGGGATTGGTATTGATATATGCGAGCATGGCCGCGGCATAGGTTTTCATACTGATTTTCCGCTTGAACCGGGCCATGTGCTGCGCTTGAGGAAGACTGAAGAAGTCTACACTCCCGCAGTAGTGAAATGGGTGGAAAGGGCAGAAGAGAAGCATCGCGTCGGAATTTATCTGTTCAGCTAAGAAGAGGAGGATATCATGTTTAGAGGATCAATCGTTGCGATCGTCACGCCGTTCAGGAATGGCAAGGTGGATGAAAAGGCCCTGGGTAATCTTATCGAATGGCACATAAAGGAAGGGACCGATGCTATTGTGCCTTGTGGTACAACCGGTGAGTCAGCCACCCTTGACTATAAGGAGCATTTCCGCGTCATCAAGTTCACGGTCGATGTGGTGAACAAGCGTGTTCCTGTCATCGCAGGCACCGGTGCGAATGGTACTGATGAGACCATTATTATCACAAAAGAGGCAAAGAAGTCAGGCGCTGACGGAGCGCTGCTTGTATGCCCTTACTATAACAAGCCGACACAGGAAGGGCTGTACCGCCATTACAAGGCTGTGGCTGATGCGGTGAAGATCCCGATCGTGCTGTACAATGTCCCGGGCAGGACAGCAGTGAATATGCTGCCGGCAACCGTAGCCCGGCTTGCTGAGATAAAGAATATTGTTGCGATCAAGGAAGCGACCGGAGACATGAAGCAGGTGAGCGAGGTGATCAGGCTCTGCGGAGACAAGATAGCTGTCATCTCCGGAGATGATTTCACGACCATCCCGCTTATGGCTCTGGGCGGCAAGGGCGTGATCTCGGTCTCTGCCAATGTGGCGCCAAAACTGGTTGCTCAGATGTGCGCGCATTGGGAGCAGGGCAGGTATGATGAGGCCAGAAAGATACACTTCCAGCTCGAACCGCTGAATAATGCCATGTTCATTGAGACGAACCCGATCCCGGCAAAGACAGCGCTGGCCATGATGGGCAAGATCAAGGAAGAGTTCAGGCTTCCGCTCTGCGAGATGTCCAAGGCTAACCGCGACAAGCTGAAGGGCGTGCTGAAGGGAATGAAGCTGGTTAAGTAAATCGTGAAGCGCCTGCCCCAGTCTGCACTCGGGCGGATAAAACTCAATTCTTAAAGAAATAACAACCAAGACCAGGATCGGAGGGTGATTCAATAAGAGTCGCCCTCCGGTTTTTATTTTCATGTGGAAGTCAGCATTCCAAGTTCCTGTTGCATACACCTGCAAGGACTCACAATAGGTAGGCTGTGAAATGGGTTGAATATCAGGAGAAAGGTTTAAAGAGAGAACCGAGCGACACGGGCGGTCCGTGTTCGCTCCAATGATTTTGTTGGGCAATAACATAGCGAGTCAATTCAAGAAATACAGCAGCACCGGCAGGCCAACGAGAAAAAACCAACCGGCGATAGAAACCAGAATCGGTGGTGTCTCAGTATCGATATTGCTGCCTCTACCAACGTAGCCGGTAAAACTCCCAAGCTCATCGGGAAACCAAATCAGCGCCAGCGGTAGCAACAAGACTGCAGTGCCCATGACCACATCTAAGGTAATGTTGCCAGCGTTGACAATCATTGCTGTTGCGTAACCCAGCGCTGTCAGGAGTGCGAGAATCTTTCCAATGGTGATTTGCATGGCCGTGCTCGTTTACAGGATATACTTCTTCAAAACCTCAAGATCAAGGTTTCGCATGGCGGTCTTTTCGAGCACATCCTCGCCCATGCCCTTAAGATAAGGAAAGGTGCCGATGACCGGCACCGGGCAGATTTCTTCCAAAATCTGGGGGTTTGTTTTTTCTGCGAGGCTGTTTTCAGGCGGCCTGCTGTAATTGATGATCAGACCCGCGACTTCAAGCCCTGCCTCGATCGCATAGTTCACGGTGAGCATGGTGTGGTTGATTGTGCCTAATCCCGGCTTGGTAACGATCAGCAGTGGAAGGGAGAATTCCTTGGCAAGGTCAAGGATAAAGTAGTCTTTTCTGATCGGCACCATGAGGCCGCCGATGCCTTCCACAATAATTGCCTCATACGACTTGTAGAGCTTGTAGTATGCCTTTTTGATCTCGTCAATGCTGATCTTCCGCGTTTCAATCTCTGAGGCTGCAAGGGGGGAGAGCGGACTTTCAAAACAGAAGGGGGTCACCTGTTTGATCGGTTCATCCATATGCGCTGCCTGTTTGAGAAACGTGCCGTCATAGGGGATAAGCATGTCGCCCTCTTTCCCGCATCCGGACTCGATAGGCTTCATGGCGCAGGCCTTTACGCCAAAGGACTGCATGACCTTTATCACGGCGCCGGCAATAACCGTTTTGCCTACGCCCGTGTCAGTGCCGGTTATAAAGAAGCCTTTGAACATCGTTCCTCCTGAAAAAAGCTGCAGCCTTCAGTTGAAGTATTGCACTAAAGGATTCTGCTGTCAAGGCTGAGTATCTGGCCTGTTATATAGTCCATTCCTGCAATCCGGACGATGGAGCGCGCGACATCAGAGGGTTCTGAAAGTGCCTTTAGAAGGCTCTCCTCTTCTGCCTGAGCCATAGCTTCTGAAGCTGTTGCGCCCATCTCCGTAGGCATGTATCCAGGTATGACAGCATTTACCCTTATATTGTGCTCGGCGAGTTCGTGCGCTGCAGAAATGGTCAGGCCGATAAGCCCTGCCTTGGAAGCGCTGTACGCTGCCTGTCCGGCCTTTCCTTTTATGCCTGAATAGGAAGAGATATTGATGATATGGCCGCCGCCTGACCTGATCATGAGAGGCGCTGCGGCACGCAGAAGATTGAAACATCCGGTCAGGTTTGTCCTGATCACAGCATCCCAATCCGCTTCTGACTGTCTTATCAGGAGGCTGTCTTTTGTGATGCCTGCGTTGTTAATCAGAAGATCGAGCCTTCCGAATCTCCGTTCAATGTGCTCGATCATGTTTCTGACCTGCGCTGAGTCGCCTACATCTGCCTTTAGTGCGATCGCGCGGTTACCCGCCCTGGCGATGATTTCCTCTGCTTTTTCTTCCGAGTTAAGGTAGTTGACGGCAACATAATACTCCTGCTCAAGAAGCTCTTGGCTGATATGCCTGCCCAGTCCGCGGGCTCCGCCCGTAATCGAAGCAACTTTCATGGAATCGACCACAGTCTAATATCCGTTCTGTATATCTCGCAAGTCAAGCAATTTGCGAGATATTTTCTGTTAATAAGTCATGTAATGTCTTCATTTTTAATGTGTTATCATATTCCTATATTTTAACGTTGGGACAGTAGTGGACTGAGAATGAATGAACATGAAAAGACGGGTTTGCTGACCCTGATCGGCGGTAGCCCGTATAAATGAAGGCGGCTGAGTTGAAAGATCAGATGAAAACTGTCCAGGACGAACAGTGGACAAAGGTGATCGGACCGAAAAGCGGCTGGTTCGATGTTAACCTTTCAAGTCTCTGGAACTACAGAGATCTGATACTGCTCTTTGTAAAAAGAGATTTTATCGCCTTTTACAAACAGACTATTCTGGGCCCGCTCTGGTTTTTAGTTCAACCGTTGTTTACCGCTGTTGTCTTTACGGTTATTTTCGGGCGAATCGCAAAGATTTCAACCGATGGTCTGCCGCAGGTGCTTTTCTATATGTGCGGAATCGTGATCTGGAACTATTTTGCCGACTGTCTGAATAAGACATCAGACACGTTTGTATCGAATGCAGGCATCTTTGGCAAGGTTTATTTCCCGCGTCTAACCGTGCCCGTCTCGATCGTCATAACGAACCTGATAACATTTGCAATTCAGTTTATGCTTTTTCTGTTATTTTGGACGTATTTCTATCTTGGGGGGGCTGCCATTAAAGTGAGTCTTTGGAGTTTACTGATCCCCTTGTTATTGGTCCAGATGGCTGCGCTTGGCCTCGGTCTCGGTATTCTCATATCATCCCTTACAACCAAATACAGGGATCTGAGATATGTGGTCGGTTTTGGTGTCCAGCTATGGATGTATGCAACGCCTATTGTTTACCCGATGTCACAGATACCGGATAAATGGCAATGGATGTATGCAATGAATCCGATGGCTGCCGTCGTGGAGTCAGCCCGTTTTGCATTTTTAGGCGCCGGATCAGTTCGACTGTGGAATCTGGGTCTCAGCTTCGCTATGACTGGGTTTATTTTGCTTGCCGGTTTAGTTCTCTTTCACAGGATAGAGAAGACTTTTATGGATACCGTATGAGTGACGTGGTAATCAGCGTTGAAAACCTTTATAAAGAATACCGGCTTGGAACGATCAGCCACGGCACATTGCACCGAGATCTGCAGAGCTGGTGGGCCAGGATGCGCGGCAAAGAGGACCCGAACTCGATTATATCTGCTGTTCAACCTTCAATCCACAATGTTCGAGCCTCAGGTAATAATCCTCATATGCTTGCCCTGAACGATGTATCTTTCGAAGTTAAGAAGGGGGATGTCTTGGGGATCATTGGCAGAAACGGAGCGGGGAAATCAACGCTGCTGAAAATACTTTCAGAGGTGACCTCTCCCACAAAGGGTCAGGTGAAAATTAAAGGAAGGGTGGCAAGTCTTTTGGAGGTAGGAACCGGTTTTCACCCGGAACTTACCGGCCGTGAGAATATTTATCTTAACGGTGCTATTTTGGGAATGAAAAGAAAAGAGATTGGGATCAAGTTTGACGAAATCGTTGCCTTCGCTGAAATAGAAAAATTCATTGATACGCCTGTGAAGCGGTACTCTTCGGGCATGTATGTCCGTCTTGCCTTTGCTGTGGCTGCACATCTCGATCCAGAGATACTAATTATTGATGAAGTTCTTGCGGTTGGGGATGCGCAGTTTCAGAAGAAGTGTCTTGGGAAGATGGGGGACGTGGCGGCGGGCGGTAGGACGGTTCTGTTTGTGAGTCATAATATGGGGGCCATTGAGCAACTCTGTTCCTCTGCGCTTTTATTGGCAAAGGGCTGCATAGCCAAAGCAGGCAGTGATGTCAGGTCGATAATAAGTGAATATTCGTTTTCAACAAACTCAACTGATTTTGCCCCGGTTTGGGAAAATTCTGGCGCTGATTATGACAATAACTATTTTGTTCCGATGAAGTTATTTTTTTCCGACTGTCGAGGGAATGAAATAATCACTATGCCCTGCAGAAATGATGAAGACCTGTGGATTAACATAGTGGGGAATGTTAAACAACTTGATCCAGCCTTATATATTGGCATTGGCGTTTTTAACGATATGGAGGTTTATCTATTTGGGTCCGCTTTTGTGGACGGTCATCCGGACACATGGCCCAGGGTATCCCTTGGAGAAAATGTAATGAGATGCAGGCTGCCGAAACATACTCTCAATGAAGGGATATATAAAATAGAAATGCATGGGAGTTTGCTTCGTAAGAAGGTTCTTTTTGTTCCTGGCATGAACAATCCCAAGATATTTCTTGAAATAAAGGGCGGGTTGAGTGAGTCACCGCTTTGGCTGGACAAGCGTATGGGGTTTTTTGCTCCCGTGCTTGAATGGACAAATTGATCTATGAGCGGACGTGCAAACTTTTTAGAATATGCAATGAGGAAGCGTAATGAATATTGCTATCTATCAAAAACAGCAGACATGCATCTTGCCTTCTGCGGTCAAAAAAGAGATGAGGGCGAATTGCGTTGATAAATTCTGGTCTCCTTAGGTAGCATTATAATGTATGTCAAGTTTAGGAGAAAATCGCTTGTATAGGAATATATGCTTCGGCCTGACAGTTGTATTGGCGTTGATCTGCTTTGGTCTCGAAAGGACTTCGGCAGAATCAGTCGACTGCAATATGTGCCATCCTGACCTTTCGGGCAAGAAAACGGTGCATGCTGCTGTTTCTATGGGATGTACGGGATGTCATACAGGGCTGAATGCCTCGGAGATGCCCCATAAAGTTATCGGAAAAGTAAAAAAAGGACTTTCTTCAGATCAGCCCGAGCTCTGTTATGGTTGTCATGATAAAGGGATGTTCACAAAGAAAAATATCCATGCAGCTCTATTTATGGGTTGTACTTCATGCCACAATCCCCATTCCACCGATGCGGGCAAATTGCTGTCTACAGACCAGCCCGATCTTTGTTTCAACTGTCATGATAAATCAAAATTCGGCGGCAAGTCGATCCATTCACCTGTAGGGGGTGGCAGCTGTACAAGCTGCCACAATCCTCACAGTTCTGACAATGCAAAGCTTCTTCTGTCTGAAGCGCCTGATCTTTGCTTCAACTGCCATGACAAAACGAAGTTTGAGAATAAGTCAATTCATCCTCCAGTCGCAGGCGGCATGTGCTTATCCTGCCATAAGCCTCACAGCAGTGCCAATGAAAAGCTGCTTATTGCAGAAGCGCCTGATCTCTGCTTATCCTGTCATGACAAAAAGATAGTCTCCGGCATGAAAAATGTGCATCCGCCGGTCGCAGGCGGCATGTGCTCGTCTTGTCACGCCCCTCATGCCTCAAAAGAGCAGAAGCTCCTTTTAAAAGAGGGGGTTGATCTCTGTCTCAAATGCCACAATAAAGCGAAATTAAAGAAGGCAAAGGTGATGCATGCCCCTGTTGCCGGCGGTATGTGCAGCAGTTGCCACCTGCCCCACCAGTCTGACAACGCCAAGCTTCTTATGGCAGACAGACCTGATCTCTGCTTCAATTGCCACGATAAGGCTGCCTTTGAAAAGAAGAACGTTCATCCGCCTGTTGCAGGCGGCATGTGCGCATCCTGCCACGCACCCCATTCGTCAAAGAGAAAGGCCCTGCTGAAGCATTCTGTCCTCAAGACCTGCCTCAGCTGTCACCCGCATGTTAAGACCAGTCCCCATGCGACCGGCGCTTTTACTCAGAAGGGACATCCGCTCAGCACCAAGAAAATGGTGACGATCAACGACAAGAAGCAGCGCCTGTCCTGTGTATCCTGTCATAATCCTCACAGTTCTGATGCTATGCGGCTTTTTCAGTTCAATGCCGCATCTCCGCAGCAGCTCTGCAGTTTCTGCCACAAGAAATAGCCTTCCCTTATTCCAGGCTCTTTTTCCCATTTGCACCAAATTAACCATTGAGGGTAAAATATTATTCTTATGATTGAAAAGACAATCTTTTCTCTCGTCATACCCGTGTGTAACGAAGAGGAGAACATTCGGGAGCTGCACCGCAGGATTACTGCGGTTATGGACGGAATCTGCAGCGCAGAGGGGTATGACGATGCTTACGAGATAATCCTTGTTGATGACGGCAGCAAGGACAGTTCCTGGTCTATTATTCGGGAACTGCACGAGAAAGACCCGAGGGTTAAAGGAATCAGTTTTTCACGCAACTTCGGCCACCATATGGCGATCACTGCCGGCCTGGACTGCGCTACGGGAAAGACGGTTATTCTCATGGATGGAGATCTCCAGGACCCTCCTGAGGAAATTCCCAAACTCTGGAACCGGCTCAAGCAGGGATATGATCTGGTGTACGGCATCAGGAAGGAACGGAAGGATTCTTTTGCAAAGAGATTTCCTTCAGCTTTTTTCTGGTGGTTCATCAACCGGCTTTCGGGTATCGAAATTCCAAGGAATCAATCCCTGCTGAGGATATTTGATAAAAAAGTGCTCGATGTCCTCAATACTATGCGCGAGCATGCCCGGTTCATTCACGGTATGATCGCCTGGACCGGTTTCAAAACCTATCTTGAAGAGATTGACCATGCGCCACGGACAAAGGGCATAACCAAGTATAATATTATACGTCTTTTCAGGCTTGCCTTTAATGCAGTTACAGCCTTCTCGACCGTGCCGCTGAGGCTTGCTACATACCTCGGTATCCTGAGTGCAGGCATCGGATTTTTTTACGGCATCTATTTTCTGTACAAAAAAATATTCCTTGGCATTCCGGTGCTTGGTTACGCATCCATTATTGTTGCCGTCCTTTTTGTCGGCGGTGTTCAGCTCCTGATCCTTGGCATATTGGGAGAGTATCTCGGCAGGGTGTATCAGGAAGTTCAGAGGCGTCCGCTTTATATTGTCAGGGACCGGTTGTGATCCAGGAGCTGGCGTGGGACACAGAGTTTTTTGGCAGAAAGATAGGCATAATCCCTGTTGTGGTCTCTGCAGAGGAGGCGGATGTGCTGATCGCCGAGGCCCGGAAGCAGGAGTTCAGATATCTGATTTCACGGCTAACGCCGACTGAGATAGCTTCTGTTCAGATCCTTGAGCAAAAAGGTTTTTATACAACGGATATCGGAATCGTATGGCATCGCAGTCTGCAGGATATCGAGTCCCCGCGAGTTCTTGCGCGTGAAGGGACAAAAGAGGATAATGCGACAGTTCAGCAAATATCGGCAGGCATATTCAGGGAGGGCAGGTTCTACAAGGACCCTTTTTTCACCAGGGAAGAGGCGGACAGGCTTTACCGGACATGGGCGGAGAATCTTCTCAAAGGCGATGCCGACAAGGTCTTTCTCATAGGAAATGAGGGATTTGTTGCCTGTAAAGTGAACGGCAACACCGGCAGCATAACGCTGATCGGTGTATCTGCAGAATATCAAAACCGCGGAGTAGGCAAAGATCTGGTACGCAATGCCCTGGCATGGTTCAGAGAAAAAGGCGCTGACATTGCCACTGTGCGGACACAGGCAGGGAACAGGAATGCCATTGCATTCTACGAGAGCGTCGGTTTCAGAGTGAGGAATCTTGACATTACCCTCGGACGCATCATAGAGAAGAGATAAGAGGAGAAGTGACTATGAAGGATATAACCGTCGGTGTAATCGGCTGCGGGTACTGGGGCCCGAATCTGATCAGAAATTTTAACGAGAATCAGCATACTGCCCTGACCCATATCTGTGACCTTAATAAAGAAAAGGTGGAGCGCATGAAGCTCAGATATCCTCATGTGGCGGTCACAACGGATTATCGTGAGCTCCTGAAGGACAAGTCTCTGGATGCTGTGGCCGTTGCCACGCCTGTTTCGAGCCATTACCGGCTGGTCAGGGAAGCACTTGAGGCAGGCAAGCATGTGCTGGTCGAAAAACCTTTTACCCCGACCGTGAAGGAGGCGGAGCGCCTTGTTGAACTTGCCCATAAGAAAGGACGGGTTCTGCTGGTTGACCATACGTTCATTTATACGGGCGCGGTGCGGGACATCAGGAGCCGGATCGATGCAGGAGAGTTGGGGGATATTTTTTATTTCGACTCAGTCAGGGTCAATCTCGGCTTGTTCCAGCATGATGTGAATGTTGTCTGGGATCTTGCACCTCATGATCTGTCGATTATGGACTATCTTGTAGCTGAAGAGCCGGTCAGCGTTGTTGCTACAGGAGCTGCCCATACCCCCGGTGGACTGGAAGATGTGGCATATCTGACGCTCAGGTTCAGGGGCGACCTCATAGCCCATTTCCATGTAAACTGGATGTCACCGGTCAAGATCCGAAAGGTCATTATCGGTGGCAGCAAAAAGATGGTCGTCTTTGATGACCTGGACCCTGCGGAAAAGGTGAAGATTTATGACAAAGGCATATCTTTGTCAAAGGCGAACGAAAAGACCGTGCATCAGAGCCTCGTGCAGTACCGGATCGGCGATATGCATGCCCCTGCGATCGGCAACAGGGAGGCGTTGGGCGTTGAGGTCGAACATTTTGCAGACTGCATCAGGAACAGCAAGGCCCCGCTTACCGGAGGAGATGCAGGTCTGCGTGTTGTCCGTGTTCTTGAGGCTGCTGATAAGTCGCTGAAAAAAGGCGGGGTCAGAGTCTCCTTATGAATAATTTTATCGCTTCAAATGTCGAGCTCGGCAATGATGTTATCATTGATCCTCCCTCTATTTTAGGTAAGGCCCCCCGGGGAGCCCGTGAGGGAGAGTTGCAACTGACAATAGGCAGGAACAGCCATATCAGGCCCTTCAGCACACTGTATGCAGGGAGTTCCATGGGTGACTATTTTCAGACAGGTCAGGGCGTTTCTGTCAGGGAAGATAACGTAATCGGTAATAACGTGAGTATAGGGACCAATTCTGTGCTGGAGTTCGGCAACAGGATAGGAGACTTCAGCCGTATTCACAGCAACTGTTTTATGGAGATGGTGACCATCGGCAGGTACGTCTTTGTCGGGCCGAATGTCGTCTTTACCGACGACCCGCATCCGATGGGCTGTCCAAAGTATCAGGAGTGCAAGGGCGGCGCTGTTGTTGAAGATTATGTAAGGATCGGTGCCCATTCGACAATCCTTCCGGGTGTGCGGATTGGACGAAACAGTCTTATTGGTGCAGGTTCTGTGGTAGTGAAGGATGTGCCGCCTGACAGTGTTGTGGCCGGTAATCCGGCAAAGGTCATAAAAAAGATCGACGAGCTTGTCTGTTTCAAGGGATTCTTTGATAAACCCTACACATGGCCGCCGTACGAGGAGATGATGAAGTGAAAAACATACCTTTTGTTGATCTCAAGGCAGGATTTGCACCGATCAAAAACGAGGTCATGAAGGCCATTGAAGACGTTCTGACCGGCATGAACCTCAACATCGGACCCAACTGCCAGGCGCTTGAAAAGGAATTTGCCTCTTTCTGCGGCACCAGGCATGCGATCGGCGTTGCCTCCGGCACAGAGGCGCTCCAGTTTGCCCTGCTTGCCGCTGGCGTCTGCGAGGGAGATGAAGTGATCACCTCTCCCCATACTTTTTTTGCTACTGCAGAGGCGATAGCCTGCATCGGAGCTGTTCCGGTCTTTGTGGATATAGACCCTGTGACCTATGCCATCGATTCCCTTGCAATAGAAAAAAAGATTACTGCAAAGACAAGGGCCATCATCCCGATCCATATGTATGGTCAGTGCGCTGACATGGATCCGATCATGGAGCTTGCAGGCAGTCGCGGCATTGCTGTAATAGAGGATGCCTGTCAGGCCCATGGAGCGCTCTATCAGGGAAAGAAGAGCGGCTCTGTTGGAAATGCGGGCTGTTTCAGTTTCTACTTTACCAAGAACCTCGGCGCTTATGGTGAGGGCGGGATTGTTACGACTAATGACGATGAAATAGCGGCAAAGGTGAGACTCTACAGAAACCATGGCCATTCATCCAAGTATGAGCATGCGGTTGTTGGGTATAATGGCCGGCTTGATGAAATTCAGGCTGCCATCCTGAGAATCAGGCTGCCGCTGCTTGACCACTATAACCAGAGGCGGAGAGATCTTGCTGTTTCATATTACAGCCTTCTCAAAGGCCTTCCGATCGAACTGCCTGCTGAGGCTGCAGGAAGACACCATGTTTATCATCTCTTTGTGATCAGGTCCAGGGAGAGGGACAGGCTGATGGAGCATTTGACGGCCAGAGGGATCGGTACAGGCATTCATTACCGGAATCCTGTTCATCTCCAGAAGGCTATGTCATATCTTGGATACAAGAGGGGTGATGTCCCTGCTGTTGAGCGGATCTGCGAAGAGATCCTTTCCCTTCCGATGTATCCTGAACTGAACCGGGATGATCAGGAGTACATTGCTGCTGCGATCAGGGATTTCTATAAGGCCTGAGATGAATTATTGTTCGAGCAGGAAGGTCAGGATATGATGATAGAGAATAAGAGGGTGCTTGTTACCGGGGGTGCCGGATTTATCGGCAGCAACCTTGTAGATGAGCTTGCAAAGGCCAACTGCGTGGTTGTGCTCGACAACTTCTCATCTGGGAAAAAAGAGAACGTGGCGCACCATCTGGGGAATTCCTCTGTCGAGATCATAAACGGGGACATCAGGGATAAGGAACTGGTGCGAAGTGTCACGAAAGGCATTGACATGATTTATCATCTTGCTGTCCAGTGTCTCCGCGTTTCCATCCACGATCCTGAGATCAATCACGAGGTCAACGCCACAGGAACGCTTAACCTCTGCATGGCAGCTCATGAGAACAAAGTGCAAAGATTCGTGTATGTGTCTTCTTCTGAGGTTTATGGCACGGCGCTCCGGGCGCCGATGGATGAGAACCATCCGACAGAACCTACCACGGTGTATGGAGCGAGCAAGCTTGCGGGGCAGCAATACGCGCTTGCGTACCACCGTACGTATGGCATGCAGAGCATGGTTGTGATACCTTTTAATACCTATGGTCCGCGCGAGCATTATGAAGGCGCCCAGGGCGAGGTGATTCCCAAGTTTGTGCTTCGGGCGCTCAATGATGAGCCGCCAGTCATCTTTGGCGATGGCGCTCAGACAAGGGATTTTACCTATGTTATGGATACGGTCAGGGGAATAATGCTGGCCTCAGCGTGCGATGCAATGATCGGACAGACTGTTAACATTGCCCGCGGCGAGGAGGTGACCATAAGAGCTATTGCAGAAAAGATCTATCAGATGCTCAGTAAAGCTCACCTTCAGCCGATCATCGAAAAGGACCGGCCCGGTGATGTAAGACGGCATTTTGCAGGCGTCGAAAAGGCGAAGAGACTCTTTGGGTTTACCGCGGGCATTGGCATAGACGAAGGTCTTGGCAGGTTCATGCAATGGTTTACTTCCCAGGGATATGACCTCAACAGACTGATGAAAGAGGACGTAGTCTTTAACTGGGAGACAAAGAAATGAACATCCCTGTTGCGATACCGTTTCTCGGCAGGGAAGAGGAAGAGGCTGCAGTCAGGGCGATCCGCTCAGGCTGGGTGACCCAGGGCCCGCTGGTAAAGGAGTTTGAAGATCGCTTTGCCGAATACGTCGGCGCAAAATATGCTGTTGCAACGACATCGTGCACAACAGCGCTTCATGCGGCACTTGCGGTATCAGGTATCGGACCCGGTGACGAGGTGATCGTGCCTTCCCTCTCTTTTATTGCTACGGCCAACGCGGTTGTGCATTGCGGAGCAAAACCGGTCTTTGTTGATATCGATGCAGAAACGTGCAATATGGATCCCCGCCAATTAGAGGGTGTTATCTCGAAGAAAACAAAGGCCATCATGCCGGTGCACCAGATGGGCCTGCCTGCTGAGCTGGATGCGATCAAGGCGATCACTGACAAACACGGACTTCTTCTGATCGAGGACGCAGCATGCGCCATTGGCTCTGCCTATAAGGGAATAAGGATAGGAGGGCACGGCAACACTGCCTGCTTCAGCTTTCACCCCCGGAAGATCATCACAACCGGTGAAGGTGGCATGATCACGACTGATGATGCAGATCTCGCAGCGAGACTCAGACGGTTCCGTCATCACGGCATGTCTGTGTCTGATATGGAGCGCCATAAGGCAAATAAAGTGATCATCGAACAGTACCCCGAGATAGGCTACAACTACCGCATGACCGATATACAGGCTGCGATCGGCATTGAGCAGATGAAAAAACTTGATGTCATCGTTGAAAAAAGAAGATCCATTGCCGCCTATTATGACAAACAGTTGTCCACAATCCCCGGCATCAGGCTTCTCCGTGTCCCTGACCATATCTATCACAATTATCAGTCATATTGGATCGAGGTGCTGGAGTCTTCTCCTGTTTCCCGGGATCAGCTGATGGCGAGGTTTCTTGAAAAAGGTATTTCGGCCCGGAGGGGCATCATGGCGATTCACCGCGAGCAGTGCTACTCAGCATATGCATTCTCTTTGCCGGTCACTGAGCGGATAACGAAACATACAATGCTTCTGGCACTGTATCCGTCGCTGAGTCAAGAAGAACTTGAATATGTTACCCGATGCATGAGGGAACTGCTTGCCCCTGATCAGGAGGGGGCATCTGCCTGAGGGAGGTTGTTATGGCAAGAGAAAAAAAAGTGAGCGCCAAAGTAAAGCAATTCTGGAATGACAGGGCAGGGCAGGCTCAGATATCTGCTGATCAGGTGACGCATAAAGATATCTGGCAGCGGTGGCTTGAGATTGCTATGATCAGCGGCCATATACGCAAGACCGACCGTGTCCTCGATGTGGGTTGCGGTAACGGCTATTCCACTCGCATATTTGCGAAGATGTGCAGAGAAATAGTCGGCATTGATTACAGCGAAGACATGATAAGGAGGGCTGCTCAGGAAAGCAGAAAGCAGCGGTCGAGGCCTGTCCCGAAGTTCGAACAGTGTGATGTGCTGGATTTGCACCCTGCGCGCTTCGGACTGTTTGACCTTGCTGTGTCTGAGCGGTGCCTGATCAATCTTGAAACCTTCGAGAAGCAGAAAACGGCGCTTGCCAATATTGCCTCCATGCTCAGACGGGGAGGACGCTATATCTTTGTCGAGGGGACTGCAGACGGACGGGAGCGCCTCAACAAATATCGCCGCTCGGTCGGTCTGCCCGCTATGCCGAAGGTCTGGTACAATATTGATTTTAAAGAGGCAGAAACGCTCAGGTTCCTGAAGCGTTTCTTTATTGTTGAGGAGCGACTGCATTTCGGGATGTATGATTTCCTGTCGCGTGTCGTGCATCCTCTCGTGGTCATGCCTGATGAGCCGCGCTATGATGCGCGCATCAATGAAGTTGCAGCAAAACTTGCACTCGACAGGCAGGAGTTCGGGGATTTGAGCAGGGTTCTCTTTCTTGTGCTGAAGAAGAAATAGCTGGAACGATAATGCAGAGGATGCTTTCAATTATAATTCCGACCCTTAATGAGGAAGACAATATCCCGCTTCTGTACGAGAGGCTGTGCGCCGTTGCGGTTGGTTCTCCTCATGATTTTGAGTTTTTGTTTGTGGACGACGGTTCAACCGACCGATCCTATGCCCTTGTGCAGGAACTGTCTGCAAAGGACTCCCGTGTCAGGGGGGTCAGTTTTTCCCGCAACTTCGGCAGCCATGCCGCATGTCTCGCCGGCCTCACATACGCAAAGGGTGACGCCGTAGCTTTTATTTCTGCAGACCTTCAGGATCCTCCGGAGCTGGTGCAGCTTCTTGCCGGGGACTGGGAAAAGGGTTTTGATGTGGTCTTTGGTGTGCGCGAATGGGATGGTAAGGCGCTCAGGCTTTTCCCAAAGATCTACTGGAGCCTGGTGAGGAGATTTGCTTTAAAAAATACACCCGAGTCCGGATTCGACGTTTTTCTGATAGACCGCAAGGTTGTCAACGCCGTTGTGGGCATGGGCGAAAAAAATACGTCGATCTTTGGCCTGATCCTATGGAGCGGGTTCAGACAGTCTGTGGTGAACTATCGCAAGGCGGCAAGAACACGCGGGGTGTCGAAATGGAGCCTGTCTAAAAAGATCAAACTGTTTGTTGACACCTTTGTTTCGTTCTCTTATTTTCCTCTTCGCATGATGTCCGTAGTTGGGATGCTCTTTGCCCTTGCAGGTTTTCTTTACTCCCTGGTGATCATTATGGCGAGGCTCTTTTTTGCGACTGCCATTGAGGGATGGGCCTCACTCATGGTGGTTTTGCTGATCGTCTCAGGTATTCAGATGATCATGCTTGGCGTGCTTGGAGAATATCTGTGGCGCAATTTCGATGAGTCCCGCCGGAGGCCGCCGTTTATTGTAAGGGATGTTATCAGCCGGGACAAAGATACGAAGGACGACGGTACAAATAAAGGAGATTGCTTCTGATGGCTGCACAAATTCTATTGATTAATCCGAGGATTGGCGAAGCATCTCAAAATAAAAAGATCAATGCCATGATCAATATTACGTTCCCTACAAGCATAGGCGTGCTTGCAGGATATCTTAATGCTCATGATGTTGATGCTGTCAGGATTGTTGATGAACAGGTCCATCCCATAGCCGACAATGATATTGCACGAATCGTTGGCAGTATGACAGCGCCGAAGATTATCGGTTTCAGCGTCCTGACCCTTAATTGCGGCCGTGCTTATGACCTGGCTGCCAGGTTCAAGGAGGCCGACCCCGGTGCGGTGATCGTTTTTGGTGGTATTCACCCTACGGTGGCCACAGAGGAAGTGCTTGGCACCGGCGTGGTTGACGTTGCAGTAAGGGGTGAAGGCGAAGAGACCTTCAGGGAACTTGTTGCCAGGATTCTCCAGGGGAACGCATATCATGACCTTGCAGGCATCTCGTTTGTGCGGGATAATGCTTGCGTGCATAACCCTGACCGTCCCATGATCCAGGACCTTGATACCATTCCTCCATTCCCCTATCACCTTTTCAAGGAAGATCTCGCTAACTATCCGAATTTCTCCGGCATATTCGGGTCTCGCGGCTGCCCTTATAAATGCACCTTTTGCTCTTCCCGCAGCATATCGGGCAGAAAATACCGCCACCACTCTGTTGGTCGGGTCATTGAAGAGATGAAGACGCTGGTGAGGACCTACGGACAGACATCTATATTCCTGATGGACGATAATATTGCAGTCAATAAGAAGCATTTCAAGGAGTTGTGTGATTCGATTATCAGGGAAGGGCTCCACAAGGAGGCATTTTTCCATGGGTCCCTGCGCGGTGATAATGCAAGCGAAGAAGTGCTCGAGATGGCCTGGGCGGCGAATTTCAGGATCCTCTATTATGGTCTTGAGACCGGCAGTGAAGCACTCATGAAGATCATCGACAAGGGAGAAACCGTTGCTGAAGTTGCAGATGCGATCAAGAGGGCTGCTGCCCGGGGTTTTTCCGTCGGCACGACCATTATCTTCGGCCTGCCTACAGAGACGAGGAAGGACCGCTACGAAACAATGCGCTTTGTCAAGTCTCTGCCCCTTTCTTCAGTCCGTTTTAATACGCTTACTCCCTATCCGGGCACGCCGGTCTTTTTGCAGGAATTTCCGAAGGGACATGTCCTGATCAAAAAGAACTGGGAAAATTTTGGCGTTCAGTACATGTGGGAGAGCGATGATATCCCGTACGTCCCTGAAGGCAACGAGCGCATCGAGCTTATTTTTGATACCATGTGGGCCAACCTTTCCTACTATCTCGGGTTCAGGGGCATCAAGAACCTGCTCACGGCAAAGTACGCTGCCGGTAATGTAGTGAAACTGCAGAGCAGATGGTATCTGTCATTTCAGGAGATCAGGAAGATGGCTGATCTTTTTTTCTATCTGTTTTCGCGCTTTATGAGTGTATCTATAAGGATGTTTTGGGGTATGCTGAAAAAGATGTTCTCAGTCAACAGGACTGTTTGAAGCGTGATGTCTTACTGCAGCGATTTGAAGACCAGCCCCATTGCTCTGCCCTGAAATTGCACGGTTGTTAGCGGTTCATACCCGAGTGAGCGTGCTGTCATCGGATCCTGCAGCATGCGCTTCCATATGTCGCCGCCGTACGTGGCATAGGATGCCCCGGTCAACAATATGAAGTCCGGCTTCAGCGTCCCGCTGATCAGGCTGAGTGTTGCACGGTCATAGGGCAGCCAGACCGCCCTTCTGTCAGCATACCAGGCAATCTCCCACGGTATATCGGTAAGGATGATTGCGTTTTTGCCGGTCATGGACGCCACCTGCTCGCCGATCTCACGGAAACGGTTGGGCTGGGGAGCAGATTTCCAGTAGGGGACCGTTGTATAAATGAATATCATGGTAAAGAGAACGAGTGCTGCCGGCATCGTGCGCTTTAGCAAAGGCTGTGCATTGATGAGGGCAACCGTTATCAAAAGCGGAAAGAAGAACATGTAGTAGTAAGGCACCGGTCCGACAGGCAGAAGGAGAATCGTCTGAATAATGATACTGACCATGCATGTCCATTTGATAAACCGGAGCCTGCTGTCTCTGAATCGTATAACGGTACCAGCGGCGACTATGATAAGAACCAGCGGTTTGTAAAAGTCAACTGAACCGGAAAGAAGAAAAAGAAGAAAACCATAAGATTTCTGCAGCAGTTCAGCAGGATGGGAAAGGGCGTAAGCCGCAGGATCAACGTTTGTAACCTGTGTCCAGATGGTATAAAGGGGATAATCATTGGTGAAAAGAAGAAGGCTGTATGTATAGAGTGAAAAGAAGGGCTTTCCGATAACGAGGTAATTCCGAAGCCAGTAGGGCGAGAGGGCGACGAAAATACCGGCAACAAGTATACCCATATTGGTGAAACGTTGTCTGTAAGAACCCCGTTGAAAAAAAAGAAGAACAAAAAAACCGGCCATCACAAACATGGTATTTGCACGGATCAGCTGGAGCAGGCCGAGCAGCAGGCCGTGGATGAAGGTTCTGTCAGGCTTCAGAAGGTAGTAGTAAAAAAAGCCGGCAAGGGCCGCTGCATAGAAGATGTTCGGCTCTGCAGTCACGGTGAACCTGATGTTTGCCTCCAGAAAGGCGGTCATTATTGCGGCCGATAGGCTCAGCAGCAGGGAACGGGACAGTTCAAGGGCGAGGAGGAAGATAACGACGATTAATAATGTGTAGGAGATGCTGTTGAAGAGCACGACAATGCTGTCTGAAGCGCCAAAAGCACGAAAAAAAAGCGATAGGAAAAACGGATAGAGCGGCATGCGCGTCACTTCCGGCTGAGGCAGGGTCTGGAAGAATTGATAGGCGATCGGCCTCAGAACAGAGGTTGAGTATCCCCTGCCCTCTGCAAAATTGCGGGCAATCTGGCAGTATTCATGGTAATCGTTTAGAATGAAGCCGTCAAAATGCCAGCTATAGTTTGCCCAGGAAATGCACCCTGAAATGACGATGAGCAGCAGTATGCATGCTGCAACGGCTCTCCGCGGGGCCGTTTCGCTGCCCTGAAGCTGCTCCTTGTATCCTGTCTGTTCACTCATGGGGAGGATTTCTGTTTCATAGTATTGTACAGCCTCTGCCGGCGGAGTTACTCTATCACATTAACAAAGAGAACTACAACAACGTAAGGTTAGGTCTTTAACCGTGAAATGGCGTGATTTGGTAATGCCCATGCCTGAAATGCTTCGCCTGATCCGAAGAGCCCGTTGTAATAATCTTCAGCGTTTTTCTCCTGTAACGTTGCTGGAAATATGCAGAACGAAGGTAGCAATATTCGAGACAATCCGTATAGAATGAATCTGGACTAAATCCCTGAGTGCGAGGTAATTTTTATCACAATGCAGGAAGTAAGCGCAGCGAAATCCGTGAATTCTGCAGGTCGGATCTCTATAGCCATCTTTTTTCTGATTCTTCTTCTCACGATAACACTCACCAGAATTTCTGACTATGATTTCTGGTGGCACCTGAAACTGGGAGAAGAAGTCTATCAGACCGGCTCGGTCTATGCGGTCGACTCATATTCGTATACTTTTTCCGGTATGCCCCAATTCAGGGCAGAGTGGCTGGGGAACTTTCTGATCTATCTCTCCTATAAGACGGGGGGATTTGCCGGTATTGCTGCCCTGAAGATGTTGCTGGTGACTTGTACGTTCTGGTTTCTTTTCTTGGCGCTTCGGTGCATGACTGAAGAGAGGGATGAGCCGGCTTTTTATGCTGCATTGATCACGATGCTCCTTGTTCTCTTGTCCCTTAGATTCCGCCTCTTTGTCAGGCCTTATCTGTTCTCATTTATGTTTTTTTCTCTTGTCCTTTTCCTTATCCATTATTATCAACAACGAAGAACAGGCGTTGCTTATATTATTTTCCCTTTGGTCCAGATTTTATGGTCGAATATCAGCATAGGTGCAATATTCGGTCCTGCCCTTGTTCTCTTTGCTCTTGCCAGAGAATGGCAAAGCAGTCGGATGCCTGATCGCAGGCTGTTCAATATCTTCCTGCTGGTGGTAATCGCTTCGCTCTTCAATCCCGAGATGCAGAGAATATATACGTTGCCGTTTTCTGCGCTGGTATCGAGTCCCTATAAGGAAGTCCTTGGTGAGCACCAGCCCGTATCGCTTCAGATACTCTGGGGGTATGGGTTGAGATATACCTTTGCATATCAGATACTGGTCCTTTGTTCTCTGGTCCATCTTATTTTCCGGGGGGGCTGGAAAAATCGTTTTCACCTGCTGCTTTTTGCGCTGTTCTTCCCGGTCTCTCTCCTGCAGGTCAGGATGATCGATTTTTTCTCTCTCAGTGCCGCGGTTCTGGCATTCCCGGCACTGCTTCGTCTGCTGACGATGATACCGGTCACTGTTTTCAAAAAAAGAATAGCGGAGATCGTTGCTGCCGGATTGATACTTGTTGCTATTATCGCTTCAGCCGGCAGCAAAACATATGCATTCGGCATTGGCATAAAGGATCATATATTTCCGGAAAAGGCATTGGCATTTCTCGAAAAAGAGAATATTCAAGGCAGGATGATGAACAGCTATGCCTTTGGCGGATATCTGATTTGGGCTGCACCGGAGAGGAAGGTATTTATAGACGGCCGCCACCGGCATTTGTACAGCCCGGAATTTTATAACGCTTATCACGATGCCCTGAAAAATGCCGAGGCCTGGGAGGCGCTGAATCGGAACTGGAATTTTGATTATCTTCTTCTTGAATACGATATGATGAGCAGGAGATATCCGAAGCATCTTTCAGAGAATCCTGACTGGGCTCTTGTCTATTGGGATGATCATTCCGTTGTGCTTTTAAAGCAAACTGAGCAAAACCGCGCAGTGATAGACAAATATGCATATCGTATTGCGAAGCCGAATTTCTATGACTACGGTTATCTCCAGGCTTACCTGCACGCAAAGAGTGCTCCTGAGGCTGTCGAGGCTTTAAAGAGGGAAATCTCTCTTAATCCGAAAAATCAGGAGCCTATTCTCGCGAGGGCCTTTCTTCTCTTTAATATGGGACCGGCCTTCCATAATGAGGCGCACGATGAACTGACCCGGGCATTGGCGCTGAAGCCTGACCTTTCGATGGAACATTCTGCCATGGCGACCCTTCTTCTTGAGAGAGGTTTAACTGACCAGGCAAGAGCTGAAATCAGAAAGGCACTTGACATCGATCCCTTTGACGGAGCCGCGCAGCACCTTATGCAGAAACTTAAAAACTGAGAGGAGCCTGCATGAGATGTTGATGACCGTTTATGGTGCAGGCACTGCATGCGATATTTGCTGAAGTCCGGATGCCTCTGATAAAATAAACGCAATATTGCCAGGAAAGGCTGTGAACATCACATGCGCATAAAAAAGTTTCTTGCCCTGATCGCTCTCTTTATGGTTTCGGCCTGTGCAACTCAACCGGTGGTTGAGCGGCCCCCCGAACTTTACTGGCCGCTTCCCCCTGAAAAACCGAGAATAAAATTCGTTGATACCATTATCGGCAGTCTCGATGCAAAGTCGAATCTGGAAAAGATGAAGAGCTTTTTTGCGGGAAGTTCCTCGGAAACGAAGTTCGTAAAGCCTTTTGGCATTGCAGCGCAGGGCGGGAAGATGTATGTCACTGATATCGGTGGCATCCATTCCTACGATTTTGCTGTCGGTCAGTTTGATATGCTGGGTACCGATGACCTGCGGGTACCCACCGGCATAGCGATTTCCGGCGAGCGCCTGTTTGTTGGCGATGTTGCACGAAAAAAGGTCTATGGCCTTGATATCCGGTCCGGCAAGGTCATTCTCGAAATGGGGAGGCAGGAGCTCGATTCCCCGGCAGGGCTTGCTGTTGACGAAAAACGGAAGAGACTCGTGGTGGCTGATGCAAGGAAACATAAGATATTTGTCTATTCAACGGATGGCATCCTGCTGTTTTCATTCGGAACAAGCGGGAGCAATCCCGGAGAGTTTGTAATTCCCTATGCCGTTGCCGTTGACCATGAAGGCAGAATATATGTTGTTGACTCCGGAAACTTCAGGGTCCAGATATTCGATGAAAAGGGTACCTATATCAAGTCGATCGGCCAGATAGGGATGTCTCCGGGTACATTTGCACGTCCTAAAGGCATTGCTCTGGATTCAGAGGGTCATATCTATGTCCTCGATGCTGCGTTCGGGAACTTCCAGATATTTGATTATGACGGCAATACGCTCCTTGCTGTAGGCACCAGCGGCAATGGGCCTGCCGAGTTCATGCTTCCCTCCTCCATTTATATTGATGATCGTGATCAGATCTTTATTGTAGACCAGCTGAACAAGCGGGTGCAGCTGTTTCAGTATCTGAAGTGAGAGCTGCTGTTTGATGCTTATCAGCCGCCTTATCCCGGTTATTCTGTTCTGCGTGGTTTTACCGGCTGCTGCATGGCCCGATGAACAGAAGGATTTTCGCCATTTTCATAGGACCGGCGATTGGAAAAAGACCCTTCAGTTTTATTCTCCCCCTCCGGACGGCAAGGACTCATCTGAGGACCTGATGAGGTTGGCTGAAGCGAATTATTTTCTTAATCGTCTTGACGCTGCTGAGGCTGCAGCAAAAAAGGCTCTCAGCATTTCCGGGAGTGCTGAGGCAAATATGCTGCTTGCTCTTATCAGGGCGAAGAGAGGCGCACGGGAGGAGGCGTTGAAAGAACTTTCTGCGCAGGCTGAGCGCGGCGTGCCGGGTGCGTTGACTGCTATGGGACTGATCTGGAACAGGATCAACCCGAAGACTGCCCTTGCGTTGTTTCAGCGGGCTGTCGAAAAGAATGATGATGATTTTTGGGCCTGGTTTCAGATAGGCCTGATCTATGAAGAGGAAGAGAATTTTGAGAAGGCGATAAGGGCATATAAACATGCGGTTAGGATCAACCCCTATTCTGCTCAGGCCCATAATAATCTGGGTTATGGATACAAAGAAATGGGTTTTTATCTGTATGCGATCAATGAATACCAGAAGGCCCTGAATCTGATGCCTGACAATCCCGGTTTTTACTATAATATCGGCAATGCCCTTACTCATGAAGAGAGGATCGAAGAGGCTTTTCAGGCCTATCGCAGGGCGGTTGAGCTTGCCCCGACTTTTGCCAAGGCGCATTATAACCTCGGCAGGACGTTCCTGCGCAAGGACATGGTTAAGGAAGCGATTGGAGAATTGAAGCTCTATATCAAGCACGGAAACACTGCCGTCTTTGATTATGTTTCGCCGAAGGACGTTGTTGAGGAGGAGATTGAGGACCTTGAGAAATATCTGCGCGACAATCCTGATGAAAAGCCGGCGCAAAGGAAATTGGCCAGATGATATCTGACAGCATGAAGGGGCACCTGGCGGTATTGACAATGATTGTTGTTGTGATTGCTGCCGGCTGCGCCACCAGAATGGCTGATACGCTCCAGGCGCCTGTTCAGACCGGCAAGGAGACGAGTGGAGCAGAAAAACAGCGTATTGCATCTTTGCTCGCCGAGATTGAGGGCAGGAACCGGACTATCGAGGACAATGCTGACTGGATCAGGGAATCGTATCGCAAGTTCCGCATCAGGAATCTTGCCAGCATCAAGGAAGAGAGCTATGAAAAATATGGCCAATATCTCTATCAGGGCGGTGTATATATTATTGTCCATCCTGCATATTATGCTTTTTTTCATGAGCGTGGTCGTTCCGATAAAGCTCTTTCGAAAAGTGCACCTCCGTTGCGTAATGCCCTTGACAGCTTTCTGAATGAGGCAGAATATTCCGATAAAGTGCGTCTTGTTAAGGCCCAGGAAAAATATCTGCGGGATTTTCTTGAATATGCCTCAACCGAAAAAAGGCTCATTATACTTGTTTTGCCGGGCAAATATTCTTCCTATGAGGGATACCAGTTCAAGGGAGGCAATGACGAGTATCTCAGATACCTTAATGAGGTTACCAACGAGTCGGATTCGGTGATCTATATGTATTCAAAAAAGCCGAACAGGGGCACCCTGGCAGAGAAGGACCGGAAGCGGCTCATCAGTTTCCTGTACCGCATCAAGGCAGCATCAGTACTTGTCGGCGGCGGTTATGTCGGGCGCTGCGTCGAGGATTTTTTGAAGGATATGGAGCAGTATTACAGCGAAGAAAAACTGTATCTGGTGCCGGAGCTTATTTCGATTTCCCCCTCAGACATTTCATCTTCGCTGGCTTCTGATATGCTTCTTTCGGACGGTGAGGTGGACATTTCCCTGCTTTCGCGGAGCCTCGAAATGAATGCTTTAGGTAATCAGGAGATTTCGCCAAAACTGAAACGCCTCTCCCTTTCCGCGGCTGAGCAATAGGAACAGATGCTGCATAACAATAAAATAGTTGTCGTGATGCCGGCCTATAATGCTGCCAAAACGCTTGAAATGACCTTTGCTGAGGTTCCCATGGACGTTGTGGATGAGGTTATTCTTGTGGACGACGCAAGCAGGGACGAAACAGCTGCAAAGGCTCATGAACTCGGTATACGCACCATTATTCATGCTGAAAACCTCGGGTACGGAGGAAACCAGAAGACCTGCTATCGCGAGGCCTTGGGGCATGGCGCAGATGTCGTGGTGATGCTTCATCCGGACTATCAGTATTCACCGCGGCTTGTCACTGCCATGGCATCCATGATCGTATCCGGACACTATGATATTGTCCTTGCCTCAAGAATTCTTGGCGGAGGGGCCATCAAAGGCGGTATGCCGCTCTATAAATACATTGCGAACAGGTTTCTGACGCTGATAGAAAATGTGGTTCTCGGCGTGAAGCTTTCGGAGTATCACACGGGATATCGGGCATTCAGCCGGACTGTTCTTGAAACGTTGCCACTCGAAGAAAATTCCGATGATTTTGTCTTCGACAACCAGATGCTTGCACAGGCTGTCTGGTTCGGCTTCAGAATCGGAGAGATTAGCTGTCCAACCAAGTATTTTGATGACGCCTCTTCTATTAATTTCCGGAGAAGTGTGAGGTATGGATTTGGTGTGCTTCAGACAACTGCCCGGTATCTTCTGCAGAAGACCGGCCTTGCGAAGTCTATTATCTTTGATCCTGCAGGAAGAAAAATCATATCTGACAGGAGTTCCTGATATGACTGTTCAGTCAGCGGGGATTCCTCATCTGCTCTAACTGCTGTATCCGTGAACGGGCAGCCGGGTTAAGGGGCGAAACCCTTAATGCATTCCGATAGGATAGCAGGGCCTCTTCGAGTCGTCCGCTGCGCAGGAGGATATCACCTTTTGCAATATAGGGGAAGGCGTTTCCGGGGGTTGACCGAATCATGTCGTTACAGACACTGATAAGACGGGCAATAAAGTCTTCTTTTCGCTGTCCATAGGTTTCAATCACATGACCGTTGTCCCGGCCCTTCTGCACGAAGACAACAGAGTTTCCGGAAATAAAAACAGGGGTCCAGTCCGGGTCATCCAGCAGAAGCCCTACAAGGGGGATAAGGTCGCCGCCGAACTGCATGAAAGGGGTAATTACGAAGCGCACGCTGTAAACGTCAAACATGGTCTTCCAGTAGGGCCTGCCAGCGAGATCACCAGTATACCCTGAGTCTATGAGATAGGCCTGGGTGATAAAACGGGGGCTGTATAGGAAAAAGGATCCTGCGAGGGAAGGGTCCTGTGTTCTGATATCCACTTTCCTGTACTTAAATGCCAGAAGAAATCCGGGTGTCCTATGGGCCGCAGGAGAAACACCAGGGCATTAATGACGATCAGGACCGTCAAAGCTGTTATAAGGACTTTCTTATATGAGAGAATTCGCAAAACTCGTTAAGTTTATCATAGTGATACAGGTTTTGAAATATCAGAATATCGGCTGAGGCAGATTGATTTGAAAAGCTGCACGTACTTCATTGACAATCACAAACGAGCGCAGACAATGCTGATAGGGGGACGAATAAAGATGCAATTCCCTGTTGAGACGGATCTTAGTTCAGGCATATCTGCCCGGGGCGTATGTGAAGGCTTTTTTGACAAGATAATTTCCCATGATACATAATTTTCCATGTTTATGAAATGTGTGAGAGTAATATTCTGCTTTCTGCTCTGTGCTGCGTGGGGTGCACTCCATGTCTCTGCCGATGATGCTGAAGTCCCTGAGGTCAAGGCACCTAAGGAGGAGACAGCTGCGCAGAAGGAGTCCAGGCGTATGAAAGGGGTCTTCCAGGAAATCATGGAGAGGAACGGTACGCTGAAGAAATCCCCTGAGTGGCTGAGGGAAGCGCACAGCAGTCTGAAGATCAGGGACCTTCGCAGCATTCCGAAAGAGAGCTACAAAGATTTTGGCCAGTTCCTGTACAATGGCAATGTCTATTTCATTGTGCATCCCGGGTACTATGCTTATTTCCATGCAAAGCATCCCCTGCCACAGGCTGAAGAAATCGGCGGATACCCGGCCCTGAACCTTGTGGAGCGTCTTGCGTCCGACAATACACTCGGCAGGGATTATAATATCATGGTCATGAAAGAACAGGAGCGCCTCATTCGAAATTTCCTTGAATTTATGTCGATGGAGAAGAAACTGGTGATCCTTGTGCTGCCGAGGAATTACCGGCAGCACCTCCTGAACGGTTATGCCGACGGCCGGGATGAATATGCCCGTTTCATCAACGAGCTGACGAACATGTCCCCGTCGATACTCTACATTGAGTCGGAGACGCATGACAACGGCTTCCTGACAAGGCCGGACCTCGAACTGCTGCAGGTATTTATTGATGATACCGGTGCGAAGAAGCTCATGTTGGGGGGAGGGTATCTTGGCAAATGTCTGGACAATTTTTACGAATCGGTCAGACTCAAATACAAATATGAAGATGTTTCATTTGTTGCCGATATCACATCTGTGTCTCCTACGGACATGGTTACTGACACGGTAAAGCTTCTGGTAAAGGGCAGGATCAACTACCGGGCCATGTGGAAGTATTTCAAAAAAAGCGGGTTCTCCTCCCCTGATCCTGAAGAGGAGACAATAAGAATTAAGCGACTGCCCTATTACAAAATTTTCCAGATGCAGTTTTGAGTATGCCATCACGTGGCAGCTTGTCAGGTAGCCGACCCTGAAAATGGCGGAGATACTGTTTCGATGAGCCTCAGCGTCTGGTTCCAGCAGCGGAAAGAACTGCAGCCCTATGCGCTTGGTGGAGCGGTTGCACTGATCGGATGCCTGGCGTATCTTGGCATACTGAACAACGGATTTGTAAACTGGGACGATGATCTCTATATATATGAAAACCGTCTTATACTCTCTTTGGGGCCTGATTCTCTTGTGCAGTTCTTCACCGGTTTTCATGCCGGCAACTGGCATCCTGTTGCCTGGCTGTCACATGCGCTCGATTATGCTCTCTGGGGCCTTAACCCCTTTGGGCATCATCTCACCAGTCTGATCCTGCACGGGCTGAATACGGCTCTGATTGTTGTCCTCATGACCCGCCTCATCCAGGCGGCAGGCCGGCAGATGCCCCACCGCGAGTTCTTCTCCGGCGATGAGGTCCTAACAGCTGCAAGCGTGACAGGTCTTTTTTTTGGTCTGCATCCCATTCATGTCGAATCTGTTGCCTGGGCCTCGGAACGGAAAGACCTGCTTTATGCTTTTTTCTATCAATTGAGCGTACTCTGCTACATCCGGCATGTTTCTATTGGCGGAAGAGCCGGTGAATATTCTGAGGCAGTGCCCAGGCTGAGCAAGGGCTTTGGTGTTGCCTCTCTCGTATTTTTTGCTCTGTCACTTATGAGCAAGCCAATGGCACTTACGCTTCCTGCGGTGCTTCTGATTCTTGACTGGTATCCGCTTGGCAGATTTGACGGGAAGGCATCGCCTCACCGCATTGTGATAGAGAAAGTGCCCTATATTTTGTTATCCGCAGTGTCTGCAATACTCACACTCGCAGCACAACGAACAGCGCATTATGTTATATCTCTCCAGAGTATGCCCTTGTCTGACAGGGTTTTGTTCAGCCTGTACGGGCTCACTGCGTACGTAGGTAAAATATTGTGGCCTGACCCCTTGAGACCGTTTTACCCCACACCTGCAGAGGCCTCGTTCCATGCAATAAAGTTTCTGCTGCCGGCAGTTATTGTCAGTGTGCTGGCAATTGCTGCAGTCATACAGGCAGGAAAACAGAAGGTTTGGCTCGCTCTTGGCCTTTTTTATTGCATTACGCTTTTCCCTGTCCTGGGGATAGTCAAGGCCGGACTCCAGATAATCGCTGACCGCTATGCCTATCTGGCCTCTGTCGGCCCCTTTCTTGCCGCCGGTCTTTGTGTCGCTCTCCTGCTCAGATACGGCCGCCTTCACAAGAGGAAAACAGCCGGGATGCTGCTTGTTATCGTTGCGGTCCTGTCCTGCCTGCTTGCTTTTGTGACTGTGCAGCAGGTCAGGATATGGAAAGACGGCATCTCCTTCTGGAGCAGTATTCTCGAACAGGGAACGACAGGAAGGGTATCAGCTAACCGGCAGGAACTGCAGTTGTTTTCAGGTGCGCTGACCCAGGCTGATGCCTGGATGGTTACCTCACACCATAACCGGGCCAAGGCATATGCTGCTGCCGGACAGTATCCCGAAGCAGAGCAGGATCTGAACATTGCTGTTGCAATGGGCAATGCAATAGCCGGTTATCCCAATGAAATAAACCTGTTTTATCGGGGATATGTGTTTCTGAAGGCCAGCAGACTGGCCGAGGCAGAGCGGGATTTTTCCCGGGCGCTTACCTTAAAGCAGGACTATGCTGAGGCGTACTATCTGCGCGGTGTTGCACGCATGAATGGCGGAAATACCCTGGAAAGCATAGAAGACCTTACCCGTGCTGTGGCGGTCAGTTCATCTCCGCCGTACAATTACTACCATGACCGGGGGCTTGCCTTTGCCCGGATAGGCCGGCATGACAGCGCTGTTGCTGACTATACCGAGGCGCTCAGACTGAATCCGGCTTCCAAGCGCACGTATCTCAGCAGAGCGCGATCGTATTACAATCTCAATCTTTTTCAGCAGGCCAGGGACGATCTCAAAAAAGTGCAGGCCTTGCCCTGAGCAGGCAACATGGCCTCTGTGCCACAGCTTCTGTATTTTCCTGAAATGAAAGGATATAGTAAATGCAAATGGTGCCCAATGGGAGGATTATCCGGTTTTATGATGACCGTTTTTTCTGCAGTATCAGCTGACGAACGCCGGTGGACGCATGTTCTTCCGTTGCTTTTCGGGATCGGTCTGTTCGCCGTTTTTTTTCTCCCCTTTCTGGGCAAGGCATTTCATATTGACGATTCTTTTTTTATTGATTCAGCAGGCTTGATAGGATGGAATCCTCTCGAAGCCTCGCCTGCAGATTATCCGTATAAAGGGGTTGTGATACGTCACTATCTGCCCTACGAAGCAAGTCACCCGTTTCTGCTCCCCTATATGATGAAGGTCGTCAGGGCAGCCTTTGGAGAGAGTGAAAGGGCTATGCATGCTGCCTTTCTGATCTTTCCTTTTATGGCCCTTATTGCCCTGGCGAAGTTGACCTCCCTGCTCTTCCCGGCTGTCAACAGGAAGGCGTTTCTTGTGCCCTTGTTTCTCATGGCAGTTCCGGCCTTTCTTGTTAATGCTCATAACGTCATGGCCGATGTCCCCACCCTTGCACTGTTTCTTACGTCTCTGGCCTGGTATATATCGGCGATTGAAAAAGAGCGTGCCCTGCATGCCTTTGTCGGAAGCATTTTTCTTTCTGCCGCAATATTTTCTTCCTATCAGATGCTCGCCCTGATTCCCCTTGTCCTTATCTATGCGTGGAAAAGGCAGCGTCTGATTTTGTTGACCCTTGTCAGTCTTGCTGTCCCTGTTTTATGTATGGTGTCATGGGTTTTGATGATCTATTCCCGGTATGGTATTTTCCCTCTCATAAAGAGCAGCCTCTCGGTGACCGGACTTGACAATGCCTCTGAAATTGCCCGGGGATACGGGCCGGGAATGTTTTCGGACCGAGCGGTCAGCATATTGGCTTTGCTCGGCACTTCTCTTTTTTTTGTTTTTGCAGTTTATGCGGTCTGTTCAGCTGCCTGGAGAAGGCTTGCGGTTATGTTCGGAGTAGGTATTGTTGTCATGGCCGTTTTCTTCTCCCTTTACGCCAGCTATCCATTTTTCGAGACAACACTTCTTTCGGTTCTGGTCACGACAGCGCTTATTTCTCTTTCAGAGGCGGTGCGTCTGACATACCGGGCCGGTGAATCCTCACCGCAGCGCTTCTTTCTCCTTGCATGGGCGTTGACTGTCCTCGGGTATAACCAGTTTGTACTCCCTTTCGGCTCAGCCCGGTACCTCCTTCCGGCGATCCCTCCTCTCATTATGCTTTTAATCAGCGCAATTGATTGGGGGAGGGCAAAACGTAGTACTCTTCCTGTGGCTGCGGCCTTCCTGCTATCAGCCCTCTTTGGCCTTGCAAATGCGTACGCCGATTATTTTCATGCAGGCACATACAGGGAGATAGCACGGGAAGTGCAGCAGTTCCGTTCAGAGAAATATGGTTCGCCGGATGTATGGTACATCGGCGAATGGGGCATGCGGTATTACCTTGACTCTGTCGGTGCCCGGTACCTCCTGAATGATTTGCGCGCGCCCCGGAAGGGTGATTATCTCGTTATACCAGAGATGCCACGGTTCTGGCAGCCCCATATGCTGCTCACCCCGCGGCTGCAACTGTATGCCACACGGGAATTCAGATCTGCACTCCCCCTTAAGATATTCCACAGGCAGAGCAGGGCCGGCTTTTACGCGCAGCATTGGGGGCTCCTGAGTTTTGGCTTTTCTCAGGAACCGCAGGAACGTTTTGAGATATGGGAAGTGCATTGATTTCCATGGAATGAGTGTTATATATTACGGCGACTTCTGGTATAACAGAACAAATGGCTGAACAAAAGTGGAGAGTGGCATGAGGGGCAGGCACTCATTTCTAAGGAGCGCGATTACCACAACCCGTATCATTTTTTTCGGCATAGCCCCTTTGCATTCGGCCATTAGTATTGTATGCCTTGTCATTCGTTCCGTGCCGTCCATCAGATTGTTTAGAGCAGGGTTGTCAATTGGTTATGAGAAGGAGGTGATTTCTGCTTACTGTAATTTGTTGTCGCTATATCGCTTGTGATGGATAACTACTAAACTATGGGGGAAAAAGAAATGAAGAAAAAGAGTCCAATTATTATCACATTGTTTACCACATGCCTGTTAATCACTTGCATAGGGCTTTTGCCCGCGCCTGCAGCAGCTCAGGGCCAGACGACTATCTGCACTTATACGATTAATACATTGCCCTATACAGCGAGTGCGCCGGGCACCTACTGTCTCAAGGCGCACAAGACAACGAGCATGACTTCAGGAAACGCAATAACCATCAACTCTGATGATGTGGTTATCGACCTGAACGGTTTCACAATAGATGGCACATCCGGGGGCCCTGCAACTCAGGCCTTTGGAATCTCCGGCACCTCCGGCACCTCCCGGAAGAATTTCATAGTGAGAAATGGAACGGTTAAAGGTTTTCTTGTTGGCGTCAGTATTATTAACGGTGGAGACCATCTTGTGGAAGGAATTCACGCTGATCAGAGTCTCGGTTATGGCATTTCTATTATCGCTGCATCACGATCGATAATCCGTAACAACATTGTTACCAACACTGGAGGGTACGACATTATTGGCTATACCACCACTGGAATTTTCTCGTGGAATGGAAGAAACAATGTGATTGTAAACAATGATATTACGAACTTTACGGCAACGATGCCATCATCGGCATTCGGTATCAACGTCGCAGGTGCTTGTGGGGGAACTATAATTGAAGGGAACAGGATTGGGAATTTGACCAGCCCTTGGGGCAATGCTATCGGCATTTATGCAGACGGGGCCTGGGAAGGGGTATCGATCATCAATAACCGCCTTTCAAATCTGGGCTATGGAATTTGGTTCAATCCCAGTGATGTGAGCAGTAAGTACCGTGACAACGTCACGATTGGCGTCAATGGTCCGTACATGCCGGGCGGTATAGATATCGGAAATAATAATTAACCATAATTATCCGTTGACAAAGGAGGACGGGCTGCGTATCGGCTTTCTTCGATGATGGCAGCCTGTCCTTCTTTGCTTCCATGCCAACATCTTCGGAGAAATTGCCCGGGAAGTGCAGCAGTTTCGCTAAGCTGTGTCTGATACTCTATGCAGTGAGCTTTTTTGACAGTTTGCCTCCCAAGATCTTCCACGGAATGAGGCGACTGATTTCTACGCACATGGTAGGTTTTAGGTGTTTTAGGTTAGGTGCATTAGGGAGTTTGAAATATGGGAAATACTATGAAGGTCCCTCCATGAGATGAATCCTGATGAGATTATCTGAAAGTGATATGCCATTATTGAAGAGACAAGGAGCAAAACTCATGAATCTCGCCCTGATCTGCAGTGTCTTTGTCCTTGCGTTCATCTACTCCTTCCGGCGCATGTCTGATACTGATCTTTGGGGTCACCTGAAGTGCGGGGAATATTTTTTTACTAAGGGTTCTATCCTCAGGACCCATTACTTTAACTGTAGCTGGCCTGATTTTCCCTATCTTAATCATGAGTGGCTCTTTCAGGCAGTTATCTATCGCGTATACTCATGGTTCGGGGAATATGGCCTTATAACGCTTCAGGTACTGCTGATCCTTTCAGCCTTTTTTCTGCTGTACCGGATACTGAGGCTGTATTCTGATAACATCACCCTGATTGCCCTTGTTCTTATCCTCGGCATTGTGGCCTCCTCACACCGTTTTGCGCTGCGGCCCCAGCATTTTTCCTATGTCTTTCTCCTCTACTATCTCTTCAGCCTGCATGCTTATCAGCAGGGCAGAAAGCGTTTTGTCTATGCCCTGCCGTTCATAATGATCCTCTGGGTGAATATGCATGCAGAAAGCCTCTGGGGCATCTTTGTTCCTGCGGTCTTTATTGGCGTCAACCTTGTGCGGAACGCGCTTGTGTCTGATAAGGCACAGATGCCTATGAAGACGCTTCTGGCTGTTTTTGCCTGCATCTGCGCTGCCACTCTCCTGAACCCGTTCGGGTACAAGACGGTCATCTGGCCGCTGCTTGTGATGAAAGAGCAGTTTGCCGGTGTTGAAGAGCTCCTTGCCCCGACGTCTGCACGATACCTGCCCTTCTGGATATTCTTTGCTCTTGTCGCAGCAGCTGCAGTATCAAATTTTCGGAAGCTCGACCCTGCCTGGCTTATTCTCAGCGCCTCCTTTGCCGTTATCGCCTGGACTGCAAATCGCGGCATACCGCATTTTGTATTTGTTTCGTCCCCCCTGCTGATCATCAGCGGTGAGCTCTTCGGAATCCGTCTGCGCAAGGCGCTTCAGTTGCCTGCTGTTATCAGGTTTTCCGGGAAGCTGGTGTTTCTCGTCATGGTGATGCTTCTGGCGGTAACGATTGTTTCAAGTCCGGTCTATTTTCAGAAATATGACAATATCAGTTATCCGGAGGGAGCAATCGCGTTTATAAAGAAGCATGGCATCAAGGGCAATGTGCTGAACAGTCATCCCTGGGGAGGATACCTGATATGGAACTCATACCCTGATATCAAGCCCTATATTGACGGAAGGTTTTTTCATAAGAGATTTTATAACGAGTATTATCACCTGCTTTCAGCCGGGGCAGGCTGGCAGGATATCCTTGCGCGATATGATATTTCAATGGTTCTCATGCCCTATAGCGCAGCAGGTGTCGGGACCTTGAACGACCGGCTTTTTTCGAGCGTCAAATGGCGGCTTGTGTATTGGGATGACATCTGCCTTCTGTACCTCAGGGAGAATGGTCTGCATGGCGAGGTGATCGGACAATTTGGCCAGGGCTTTGTCAACCCTGACCGGCAGTTGTATGACTATAGCGAAACAGACCCCGGCATACTGGCAAAGGCGGGCGAAGCTGCAGAGAAGAACCTGTCGCAGACGCGTTCATACAGGGCCCTGATCGTAACGGCGAACATCTTTTTCAATTCGGGTCGTTATGCAATGGCACTTGAACGGTATCGAGCTGCACTGCAGTTTGAACAGGGCAACAATGCATGGCTATATTTCCGCCTAACTCTCTGCAGCAGATATCTTGGGGATGTGCAGCGTGCGGAACAGTATCTCGAGAAATGTCTCCTGCTTGCCCCTGACTTTCCGGAGGGGCAACGTATGCTGCAGGAGATGAGAAGGCTCAGGTCTGCCTGATTACGGCCGGAGCGTCTTAAAATTGACAAGGTCGCTGTATATCTGATATTTTCACTTATATGGCAATATGTCGATCCGCAGTCTTTGAACAAGGGCAATATTCGGGAGGTTTCCATGCGTAATTTCATACGGAGAGCGAATAGATTGCCTGTTTTTGCATATCCGGCTTACCAGCGCCTATTCCCTGTTTTGAAGAGCCTTGCTTTCGCATTGGTCTCTCTTTTCTGCTTTCAGGATCACGCCTCTGCAAAAGAGGCCTGCCTGACATGCCATGAGTCTCTTGCCAATGAAAAGGTTGTTCACGCAGCTCTCAAAATGGGCTGCCAGACCTGCCATACCGCGATAGACGCCAGGGAAGTTCCTCATAAGAAATCCGGCAAGGCACCCAGAGGACTTTCGGCTGACCAGCCGGGCCTATGTTACGGCTGTCATGATAAGACGCGGTTTATGAAGCCCCATGTCCATGCTGCGGTGGGGATGGGCTGCACAGGCTGTCATAACCCCCATTCATCAAAGAACCCGAAACTGCTCCTTTCCGAGGTGCCGGACCTCTGTTATACCTGCCACGACAAGAAGAAATTTTCCGGCAAGTCTGTCCATGCGCCGGTGGGTATAGGTATGTGCGGAAGCTGTCATGATCCCCATGCCTCAAAAAATGCGAAACTGCTGACAGCAGAACAGCCTGACCTCTGCTTCACCTGTCATGAGCAGAAGGGGTTCGGCGGTAAAAATATTCATGCCCCTGTGGCCGGCGGCATGTGCCTTGGGTGCCATAGGCCCCATGCAGCAGAATTTCCGGTCCTTCTCCATAAGGAACCGATGGATGTCTGCCTTGAATGTCATGCTGATGTCAGGAAGAAGCCTCATGCGGTCAGCGGGTTCTCCCCCCTGGGAGGCCATCCTCTTGGCGAGCCCAAAAGAATGAAGCAATCCCGTGAGCGCAAATATCTTGACGATCCTTCGAGACCGGGAAGACGATTTTACTGCGGCAGTTGTCACTTCCCTCATGGTTCTGACAACCCCAGGCTTCTCAGGGGAACGGATTTTGGGCTCTGCCAGATCTGCCACAAGAAATAGTATAGTACGGAGTAATACTGTTGAGGAGGAATTATGTTTCGTAATTGCCATAGATCGCTGCGCGTTTTAGGTGCGGCACTGTTATTGGCAGCCCTGGGGTGTGCCCCGGCTGCACAGGGACCGGTATTCGATCCCTTTACACTCTTCTGGCCCATGCCTCCTGAGAAACCGCGCGTAAAATACTATGACTCCCTGACTGGAGAGGCTGATGTAAAGGGCGCCAGAAAAATGAGTCTGGGTGATGTAATCTTCGGGGCTCCGGAGGTGGAGTTCAACCTGAGAAAACCCTACGGTGTTGCAACAGACAGTGAAGGCAGGGTCTATGTGTCAGATGTCGGGGGCATTGTGGTCTTTGACAAAAAAAACGGAAACATGAGAATGATCGGAAACACAGGCGCCATACGGCTGGTAAGGCCGCTTGGACTGTTCATAGATAAAAAGAACAGTCTGCTATATGTGACTGACGGGGCACTGGACAGGTGTTATGCCTTTACGCTCGACGGCAAAGTGATAAGGGAGTTTGGTCAGAAGAACGAGTTAAAGGACCCGGGCGGCGTTGTTGTGGATACGGAACGTAATCTCGTCTTTATTACGAATACCAAGAACCATGTGGTCAGCGTTTTTGACACAGAAGGGAAGTTTATCAAAAATCTCGGCGCCCGTGGAAAAGAGCCCGGTGAGTTCAACTTCCCGACGCAGATCGCGATCGACAACCTCGGCAGGATCTATGTTGTTGATTCCGGGAATTTCAGAGTACAAATCATCGACCAGGATGGCAAGCCCATAAAGGAGTTTGGCTCGATCGGCATGCGGCACGGCCAGTTTGCCCGCCCCAAGGGCATTGCAGTCTCTCCGGAAGGCATACTTTTTATTTCTGATGCCATGACCCATGGGATGACGGTTTTTGATACCGATGGGACACTGCTGCTTACCTGGGGTGTGCGCGGCTGGGAAAAGGGCATGATAGACCTGCCCGCAGGTGTGCATGTTGACGACAAAGGTCTGGTCTACGTTGTCAGTCAGTGGACAGCAAAGGTTGATATTTTTCAGTATCTGACCTATCCTGAAGACAAGGACCTGAAAACTCGGGACAAGAAATAGATTTGCTGGAGCGCCTCAAGGGTTTGGGGATGAATAGTCTTTCAGGCGCTCTTGAACAGTCCTGTTAAAGGGGGCGGCTTTCAATGCCTGTTCATACATCCTGCGTGCCTCTTCCGGCATCTTCTTCAGGATATACAGGTCCCCTTTTGCAATAAGTGCGAAGATATTCCTCTCGTTTTCACGGATAAGCCGGCTGCATACGTTGATGAGATCATCGATGAAGATCTCCCTGGGTATGGAATATCTCCTCAGCACCGGATAATTTTCGGGCGAATCTTTCACAAAAATGGTTGAGTTCAGGGAAAAGAATACGGGTCTCCATTGCGCGTCCTCAAGGAGCCGCACAACAAGTGGCTTGAGAGTGCCGTTTAACTGAAAGAACGGTACAACAATATAGCGAATACCATATGCGTCCAGCATGGATTTCCAAAGGGGGAGTCCTGCAATCTTCTCCGGACTTGCCATGTCGATCAAATTCGCCTGCGAAAAAACAGCCTCGCTTAACTGCCTCCCGTCCATGAAGACCTTCCGTTCAGGGCCGAGCCTCCAGATAAGATATCCGCCCCAGTTCTGTTCATTGTACATATTGCCCTTGAGGTCCTGAGACAGAATGAAATCAGCGGCCTTTGCCGGATAAAAGTATTCGTTGACCCATACGCGCGAAGAGATATTCTGCAGCCCGGATTCATCACGTACAAAGTAGCCCGCAGCGCAGAGTGCTGCGCCGATAATGATGAGCCGTGCGCTGCTCCGTATCCTGGGCAGGGAAAAGGCCTCTGCCACCGCAGGTATGGCAACGATCAGGAAGAAAGCAATGTACCGTATCTGGGTTAGAGAAAAAAATCCAATGCAGACAAGCAACACGGTCTCTGTGATGTCCGGTTTTCTGAGCTTTATGAGTATGCCCGCTGCTGCAAGGCAGACTACTGACCAGAAGAGGATCATGTTTGTCGCACTATACCGGCGAAAAAGCTCAAAGGTAGACTGGAACTCCAGATTATTGGCGCGCATGGACACAGGCATGTTTATGAGCTCCAAGAGCGCATGATAGGAGTTCGGGTTCAGGAAAGAGAAGAGCAGCCCGGCTGCGCCTGCAACGAGCAGTCTCAGGTAGACTCTCCTGCCGGGAGGATCAAGAAAGGGATGGCAGAATTTTATGGCCTCAATGAAGAGTACTACCATGATGGTTGCCTGCCCGATAAGCACGCCGCCGTGCATATTTGCCCAGAGGACCATTAGTCCTGCAAGCAGGACCGTTTCCTTTCTGACAAGAGCATTGCCGTGTTCTGTCTGCTGATATTCTTCTTTTCGCAAGCGGTTCAGAAGCCTGAGCAGTGCGGCAAAAAAGATGAAAGAGAAGACCTGCGGCCGTTCCATGGGATATCCTTCCAGCATGATGATTGCCGAGATCAGGAGCAGTCCCTGATAGATGATCGTGTCTCCTTTTCTCAGCCTTGCCATCATGAAAAGGAGGAGCCCGATCATCAGTCCCCGAAGAAGCACGATGCCCTTCATGCCTGCCAGAGAGTAAGAGAGATAGAATATGACCTGACTGAACCAGTACGAGGTCAGGATGAAATGCACCCTCGACGTTGCAGGCGAAGGCGTCGTGAAAGAAAAGGGGTCCTCTGAGGGGATTGCTTTATGCTGATAAATATATTCTCCGGTCTTCAGATGCCAGAAGAAATCAGCGTCATTGACCGGCCTGAGGGCATAAAAGAATGCGCAGGCCGCGATTATGATGCCCATAGCAGCGATAATACTTCTTCTCATTACTTGCCGGCTGATATTAGTCGGGAACATGGTTTACTATACCACAGAGCCAAATACAGGAATAATTACATGGTTTGTACATGGGTGAAATGTCGCACTCATGGGTGAAATAACATTATTTTAAGGCTTCCGTTACGCCTCTTCTTGGCTGAAATTAAAAGAAAATGTTATTGCACGGGCTTTTTTATTAGTATTTCTTAACAATTTGCATCAGGCATGCTGCTTGCATAAATAAGCACTATGTATGTCAATAGCAACGTTGTTGATTTTTTTGTTGGCCTCAGCTAATCTATATCGGATTAGTATATTTTAAAAATGAAAGGGGGTGAAATTTAATGAAGAAAGTAATGATTTTGGCTTTAGTTCTTATGCTTGTTGTAGTTGCTGTTGCAGCAGCAGGAATCAGGGGTTCAAAGCATGACATGTCGAACTCGGGTGGTCAGAATACGCGTGTAACCAACCAGGATGATCTCTGCGTTTTCTGCCATACTCCTCACGGCTCCAACACTGCCATGACAGCCGCTCCTCTCTGGAACAGAACAGCGAACCAGAGTAACTGGACAACCAACAGTGCTTACACCAGCACAACACTCAACGGCACAGCTACCGGTCCTTACACATCGAATGCCATTTCAATGGCATGTCTCAGCTGTCATGACGGTAACACAGCTGGTGAGACCCTTGTAAACGGTCCTGGCTCAGGCACAGCTTCAGTTCTTACCTGGCAGAACAGCGTTTTCGGTACGATTGCTAACCTGAACGACGCTGCTGGTCTTACCAACGACCATCCAATCGGTGTTTTGATGCCGAACGCTGCTGACACAGGTCTTTATGCAACTATCCAGAATGTAAACGTTTCAGCGCCGGGCGGTACAGTTCAGTGTTCATCATGTCATGATGTTCACAACAACTCGATCGTTCCGTTCCTTGTCTCGTCAAACTCTGGTTCGCAGATGTGTCTTGCATGTCACAACAAGTAGGATTTTAGAAGCTTCTAAGGCATAAGGGGGCATGGCAACATGCCCCCTTATATTTTCTCTTTTTCAATCGAAAACCCTCGATTTTGCCATACATACCGGCCTTCTGCTATGATACGCTGCATGAACGTGATTGCCCAGCGGACTGCGATTTTTCTGATGCTTGTTCTTTTTCTTGCTGCATCGACCGGCCCTGTTCTTGAAGGCGACACCTTTTGGCACATTAAAACTGGTGAATGGATCTGGCGGAACCACGCCATACCTGAGGTGGACGTCTTTTCCTATACAGCCCAGACAAAAGACCCGGTAAGACCTCATTCGGTGCGGCATGATCTGATCATGAAGGGCTATTGGCTGAGCCAGCCCCTGTTATACCTTGTTCATGACACCTTCGGCGTTCCAGGTCTTGTGATGATGAGGGCCCTGATGGTGGCGTTGGTCCTCCTTGTCCTTCACCTCTGGATGCAGCGGCTTCGTGTGCGTTTTTCGATCATTATTGTATCCCTTATCCTGGTAGGATTTTTTATAAGGAATATGGGGGACAGACCGCACTACTTTTCCTTCCTCTTTTTCCCCTTGGCAGCACAACTTCTCGAATATCTCAGAACTTCTTCTGAGAACAGGGCGCGCAGACGTGCCATCTTGCTGCTCTGTTCCTTAATGCTGCTTTGGGCGAATATGCATGGCGGTTATGTTATGGGGGTTATTCTTATCCTGATATATCTTGGCCCTGCCTTATGGAGATCTGTTCAGGGCAGAAGTTCCCTATCTCTTGTTGCCTCCTATGGCGCAGCTGTTTTGATAACTCTTATTAATCCCAACACATACAAGGTCTTCCAGGGCCTCTATCATGAGGTGACAGGAGGTGTGCAGTTCAAATATGTGGCAGAGATGATGCCGGCCTGGCAGACGGCACAACTGTCAGGGGCATATAATCCAACCTTCTGGTTGGCCCTGGTCCTTGCCTTGATTACGGTCATGCTCAGGCTCCGCTCGATGGCCATAGAGAGGGTCCTTGCCCTCCTGTTTTTTGGTGTCTTTGCCGTTATGGTCCAGCGAATCATATTTTTCTTTCTCCTTCTCATTCCCTTTACAGCAGCAGAACTGAGTGATTTATTGGGTATTCGTTTCAGAAAAGCAGTGCGCGCAGCCGCAGCCCTGAGCATTGCGGTCGTCCTTTTCACGGTTGGACAGAACAGGCAGTTTCTGTTTAATTATTCTCTTGATGATATGTTTCCGCAGGAGAGCGCACAATTTCTCAATACAACAAAGCCAAGAGGCAACCTCTTCAACTTTTCTGACTGGGGCGGTTATCTTATGGTCCATGCCCCGGAATACAAGGTGTTCCATGATGGCCGAAGGCTTATGGACGATATTGAGACAGTGCATGCCTATATCCTGTTAGGCTCTGAGAACCTTTTTCAGGGCGTACCGCTCTGGAAGGCCTATCTTGATGCCTTCACCATAGAGATCATTCTCGTCCCTTCTGTAACACCTCACATGAGGGATTACTGCGGCATAGTACAACGGCTGTATCGGGACGACCAGTGGAGCCTCGTTTTCCGGGACAAGGTCTCGCTCGTGTATCTGAAGAAGGGGGGGCAGAATGACGACCTTATCCGTGCCCATTCCCTGCCAAAGGAGATAGCGCTGATCGACGCCATCGGCAGGCTGCATACCTATGCAACGGCAGCGGAACAGAAACGGAACGCGAGGATTATTGCCGATCTTTACCGGCTTCTGAACAGGCCTGATGAAGCGAAGCAATACTATAATCTTTCTGAATCCCTCTGATGCAGGGATATTAGCGGTTTTTCAGGAGGCCTGTCATCTGCAGGAGATAAGGATCATCAGGGCTTAACGCAAGGGCCTTTTGGTAAAAAAGCAGTGCGTTTCTGTAATCCTTCCTGTGATAGTATGCAGCAGCAAGTCGTTTTATCCACGTTATATTTTCCGGGTCCTCGCTCACCAGCCTGCTCAGCGACTCTGTAATCTTCTCGAGGACGACTGCAGCAGGTACAGCAACCAGATTATGAGGCTTTCTCAGAAAAATGACTGAGATCTGATCAGCGTAAACAGGCTCCCAGTCAGGGTCTTTGAGGAGCATATAAACCAGTTCGCTCCTCACCCCTGAGATCAGAATTATGTCGATGCGGTACGTATCCAGCAGGTCTCGCCACAACGGCCGTACCGGTGAAGGCGCTATAATGGCATCATAGTCTTCGTACACAGCGAGCCTCAGAGCCCTGCTGTCGATAAAGGTCTTTTTTTCAGGCAGATGCCATTGAAGATATCCCCCCCACTCAAAGAGATTGAACATGTGCCCCTGCGGATTGTTTACCTTTAAAAATTTGACTGCCTGCTGAGGGAAATCCCCGTGGTTCACTCCCTGTGTGAGCAGCTCAGATCTGGACTGGCTGAGCTGCAATAGGCAGGCAGCCGCTGCGAGAATAATGAGCACAATTTCGACTCTGCGCCTTGACCTGCTAACTGCCTGCTGCAGGCCCGGGCCGATCAGCATTGGTGCGAGCAGGACAAAGAAGGGGGTAAACCTCATTGCTGTCAGAGACATGCCGAGAAAAATGACGGTTAGGACACGGTGAAGAAGCAGGGCGTGACGTGAAAAGATCATGAAGGCTGTCACGACAAGGAGTATGAGATACGAAGGGTAGATCAGACGCATATCCTTCATCTGCAGAAAAGGAGACATGAATTCCGTATTCATGCTCAGATGTTTTGACTGAAAGAGATTGAAGGTAAGAAAAAATCCGTGATAGGTGTTTGGGTTCAGCAGCGTGATCGCAAGACTGATGCCGACAATAATGGTCAGATTACGCCATTTGCGCTGCTCCTGTCTGTCAGTAAGCTGCCGATGAAGAAAATAAATCAGATACGGAAGCCCGATGATCCAGGCGACCATGGCAGAGGAATGCATGTTTGCCCAGACCAGGGTGAGCAGGGGCAATAAAAATATAAGCCTTTGCCTGGTCTTCGGCTCACCCTCTCCTGCCCTCAGATACTCGATGCCAGAGAGAAAGAGGACCGAAAAAAGGAACGAAAAAAGCTGGGGACGCTCTCCGGTAAAGATGGCGAGATGGAGGCCTGTCAGGGCTGAAAGAGATAACGCAACGGAAAATTCTGTCTTCTTCCGTATCAGGAACCTGAAGAGCGCGAACACGGAAAGGAGCAGGAGCCCGGCCCTCAGGAGAATGACGCCAAGGGGGCCAAGCCACCTCCACGACAGATAGAAGACCGGCTGGCTCAGCCAGTATTGACTCAGAATATACCGGGTCCTGATCTCATCTGCTGGTGAGACTGTGCCGTTATAGGTCGTGAAAGAAAATGTATCTGCCACTGGGATCGACAAGTTCTTCCATATCCACTCACCCCCTCTAAGGTGCCACCAGAAGTCAGGATCATAAACAGGATGTGTATACAGGAGGCCTAATACGACAAGGAGGGTGAGCAGTCCGATGAGTTCTTTACGGTTTTCCTGCATCTTTCACGCATCTGAATCCAACGCCGCTGTTAAGATAGGCAGGAGCACTATGGTTTCTGAACGCCACGCGCAGAGCGGTTTCATTGCTGGCCCAGGAACCGCCGCGAACCACCTTGAGCTGACCTGAGTCCGGTCCTTTCGGATTCCTCTCCGGTGATTTCCTGTAATAATCACGATCATACCAGTCAGAGCACCATTCAGCTACGTTGCCGGCCATATGGAAAATGCCATAGTTGTTCGGCAGATAACTTCCAATTCTTTCTACCGGCGCAGGAAAGTAGTTGTTCGGCCAGGTTCGCTTGAAAACGATGCCGTCAGTCGGCTGCTCATTGCCCCAGGGGTAGAGGCGGTCTGTAAGGCCGCCGCGCGCTGCCTTTTCCCATTCAGCCTCAGTCGGCAGACGGCCTCCCCGCCAGGCGCAGTAAGCCTCGGCAGCATACCAGCTCACGCTCAGGACAGGATAGTCGTGCCACCCTGCCACCGGAAGGTACTGCTTACCGTCGTACTGAATTTCTGCGGGCCACCAATCAGCCTTTGAGGACAGGGAAAGGTCATTCCGAATGACTATCCATTTTTCACGGGAAACTCCATCCTTCTTGTTTTTCATCTCGCTATTCAAAAATGCAGCAAAAGCTTCATTTGAGACCTCAAGGGAGTCTATGAGAAAAGGTTCTATGTGCACCCGGTGACGGGGTGTTTCCTGTGGCTGGGCATTGAGTGAGTCTTGACTGCCCATGAAGAATTCCCCCTCCGGCACCATAACCATGACCGGGTTTTTTGCTGAGGAGGGGACAACAGCCGCAAATGTCGGACAACTTATTGAAATATGATAAGAAACAAAAAAAATCGCCATAAGCCGTAGAAAATACCGAAGGGGCAAGATCCTGGGAAAAGAGATCATGTCAATCATGCCCGTAATGATATCAGTCTCTGCATGCCTGTGTCAAAAAAAGAAAGAAATGCTTTTTGATGGCATTAAAATTGCTTACAGTAAGCGTAACGTGCGAGAAAAATATGAGCAGATAACTTTTTTTACCATCCCTATCGCCGTTCGTCCTGAGCCTGTCGAAGGGCAAATTTCATGTTTGCGGCAACAGGCTCTTAAGGCCAAAAAAATGAATTATATTTCATGCATTTATCGTATTTTTTTAATCCAGAGATATGTTATTTTAAATAGATGTAAAAGCATGCGTTTTGACGTCCTCATTAGAGGTTTTCCCATCAGATGGAAAAGCAAGAGGAGAGTTTCGCAAGGCAATATGGTGTCGCATTGGGTATTGGAAGAATTGGAGGCCCTGCTCTGATGTTGCAGCGGCTGAAAGGAGTTGTATTGTCGCCAGCTGTTTGCTTGTCAGCATTGGTTCTGCTGCTGTCCCTGTTTCTCCCTTCAAGTCCTGCCGAGGCACGACAGATGGCTCTTCCGAAGAGGATAGCTCTAACCGGCATAATCAGTATTGAGTATGAAAGACGATGGACTGATGCAGAGGACGAACCTCAGGCGTCTCTGACCGAGAATGTCGAGCTTGGTGTTGCCGGCCCGATTGTCGATCCGAGACTTGCTATCTTTGGCGTGAGGGGAATGTTTGTGAACAGGTCCTATGAGCCAGGGGGCGATAGCCATAAAATGGCGGGTTTTGATGTGAGTCTCAATCTGCTGAACCAGATCAACAATGTGAAGAATCCGGGCTATCGCTGGATGCTTTATATGCCCAGGCCGATCAAGTTGCATTACTCGATGTATACCGGGGCTGATTTTACGTACACGAACTACGGTATAAGTATGGGCTATTATCTCCCGGTCTATTTCAAGTTTTTTTCAGAGGGCCGTTTTGTCGACGTAAAGAGCATTTATGAGGTGCCGTCGCGTAATAAATATGGTCAGCAGCAACAGGACAATAATAATAACAATAACAACAATAACAATAATAATAATAACAACAGCAATGGCAATGGCAATGGCAATGGCAATGGCAATGGCAATGGCAATGGCAATGGCAATGGCAATGGCAATGGCAATGGCAATGGCAATGGCAATGGCAATGATGATGACGATAATAATGTCAATCAAAACAACCAGAGAAATCAGCAGATAAAGCGTCCGTATGCCGGCTTCAATATTCCCTTCCCCTATATCAATTTCGATTATGATAAATATATTTACGATACGCCGAAGGCCAGGGTAGAGTCTTCACTCCTTGACCTGCGCTTCAGAATGGGAGGGGCAAAATACCAGTACACACTCGATTACAGCAGATATGCGAGTGACTCTACCGGCACGGGAAGCGAGGCGTCCTCATCAGAGAAGACAGACAAGGTGGTCCTTGAAACACATAATGAGGTGAAGCTTGTTATTATTGACAACAGAGCTGAATATGTAACTACCAATGGTGTTTCGGAGTTCAGGATCAGTTCCAAGGCTGCCCGTGATTTCAGAAAGAGTGCGGACACTCTTATTACGGCCTCGATTGGAATAGATTATCTGAATGCTGATGATGTCACCTCCTATATGACGAGGGCTGCAGGTGTGATGAGCTCGGTGATAACGCCTGCCCTCTATTCTTCGACCTCGCTCACAGCATCCTACAATAAAATCGACTCGACTGCATCTTCTTCACTGAGATCAGGCTCCCTTTTTGGCGATTCCTCAATGAGATCTCAGACTCTTGTTTCCGATAGTTACCAGCTCAGTATTTCTCAGAATCTGCGGTATATCGGTATTAAAGGTCTTGTCCTCTCGGGAGGTGTCTATGTAGGGGTTTCGGACGACAGTACACCCTACGGTCTCAGTTTGGCATTTTCGACCACCCGATGGAGCCGCTTTGTGATCAATGGAGAATATGCATATAATGCCGAGTCCTCTACGTGGTCAGACTCTGTGAACGGTACGACCGAAAAGACGACATCGCAGGGGCATCGCCTGTCGCTCAACGCTGTCGGGACGATCTCGTCACATTGGACAGTTAATGCCCTTTACACTCATAGCCTGTCTACTGACAACGCAGGAGATACGACCCGTCAGACTGGCGACACATTGACCGTTGGATCGAATTGGACCTATAACAGGCATAGTCTCAATGTCAATGCCTCGGTCAGCCGCATGGAGAGGAAGAGCGATTCCACCGGCAGCAGCAAGTCGCAATCCTATGGTTTCCATGCCTATTACGGTATTTCCCTGCTCAGGAATCTGGCATTCAGCATAGGTGTCTCATACAATCGCGATATCACCTCGGATACATCGGGGACGAAGCTCTTCAGCAGTTTGAACTGGTGGTACCGCGAATTGATGTTTAGAGGAGAATACGAGATGAAAAAGACTGACGAGGCAGACAACATGAAGAGGACAGACCACAGGCTGTTCCTCAAGGTCAGCAGGCAGTTCAGGACATTCCTGCGATGAAAAGAATTTACATGGCGTTTATGCAGAAGCTTGTTGATTCGAGAAGGTTTCTCCTGCTCCCACTGCTTTTTTTCTGCTGCACTGTTTCAGATCTGCAGGCTAATGACGGGGTTGCGGCGAGGGTCAATGGCGCGCCGCTGACGGAGCGACAGCTCAAGGGTGTCAGAAATGAGATCATCTCCGGAGGCGTCTATCATTCGGTGCTCAGTCCTGAAAAGGAAAAGATGCTGCGCAGCCAGGCACTGGATGAGTTGATCAAGCGGGAGCTCTATTATCAGGAATTCCGGCGCATGGGCAAAGAGGTCGACAGCGAGGCGCTGAAGGCTGCGATGACACGGACAAGGTCTCGTTTCAGAAGCGACAAAGACTATGTTGATACCCTGCAGAACATGGGTTATACACCCGAAACACTCCAGAAGGAGATCGAGAAAAATCTTATTGTCGCTGACTTTGTCAATACTGAAATTATCCGGAAGTCTGTACCGACTGAAGAGATGCTCCTCGCCTATTACGAGCAGAACAAGAAGGACTTTCTGCGGCCGGAAACGGTAAAGGTCCTGCACATTCTGATCAAGGTTGACCCCTCTGCCAGTACAGAGGAGAAAGAGAAGCAGGAAAAGCTTGCCCAGGACGTACTTGCCAGGGCCCAGGCCGGTGAAGATTTTTCCGCTCTTGCCGAAAAATACTCGATGGATGACTGGAGGGTAAAGGGGGGAGACCTCGGCGCAGTTCACCGGGGCCGTCTTGAAGAGGAACTGGAGACCGTGGTTTTCAGTCTTGACGCTGGCCAGTTGACTGGTATTGTGCGCACGCGGGTCGGATACCACATTGCCAGGGTCTATGAGAAGATACCTCCTACGCAACTTGGTTTTGAGGATGTTCGCGACAGACTGCGCAAGAGTCTTGAGGAGAGGCGCAGAAAAGAGATTGAGGAGAATCTTCTGAAGGCTCTGAAGGATAAAGCGAAAATTGAGATTTATTAGACCGCTTTTTCTGTTTCTTTTTTTTGCGGTCAGTGCGTGCGCGCCTGAAGTTCACAGGGCATATATTGATATGACGGCGTCCGGCAGTATTATCTGGCCGGGCAAACCGGAGAAGCCGAGGATCAAATATCTCTGGACGCTGCAGAATGTCGGATATGAGGTGAAGGACGGCAGGATGGAAGTGCTGGATGTGGTGGCAGGGACTGATGTCGGAGCAACAACCGACCGGCGCAGGTCCAAAATGCTTGTAATGCCGCAGGGTCTCTTTGCGGACGAGAAGAGGCTTTATGTCGCTGATCCCGGGGCCTCACGGGTGACCGTTGTGGACAGGCAGTCCCTTGAGGTGAGGCATATCCTCGAAGCCGGGGGAGACCTGCTTCAATATCCTCGCGGTATTGTAGCTGCTGCTGCCGGGACCATCTACGTAACTGATATCATGACGAAAAAAGTTCTGGCGTTTTCACCGTCGCTCGACTATCTCTTTTCCTTCGAGGGTGATTTTCTGCGGCCGGAAGGCCTTGCAATTGATTCTGTCAGGGGCAGGATTTACGTTGTCGATACAGATGCTCATATGGTCTTTGTGTACGATATGGCCGGAAAGCGCAGGGGCACAATTGGCAGAAGGGGAGATGGGGATGGAGAATTCTATTTTCCGACATACGCGTTTGCGGATGCCCAGGGGACCCTCTACGTAACGGATTTTATGAATTTTCGTGTTCAGGTATTTGGACCTGATGGCGCCTTCCTGACGCGGATCGGAACACTGGGTGACTCCTATGATGCGGTTGAAAAGCCGAAGGGTGTAGCTGCTGATACCGAAGGGAATATTTATGTTGTGGACGGGGCAAAGGACATGGTGAAGATTTTTAACCGCGAGGGCAGATTGCTCCTCTTTTTTGGTGAGCAGGGGCACGGGTACGGCGATTTTTACCTCCCTGCCGGTATCTATATTGACAACAGGAATATCATTTATATTGCTGACAGTATTAATATGCGCATACAGGCATTTCAGTTCTTGGGAGGTAATTGATGTCTCTCGGTAATAAAGTTTCGCGGGCAGGGAACTCATTCCTGTCAGGGGTGGTTGCATGAAAAAGATATTCATAATGACTGCTGCAGTTGCCATCGGCCTGATCCTTGTTATCAGTTACGCAGACTCGGACCCTGGCAATATCAGGACTACAAAGCATAACCTGTCCTCTGGTGGAGGGCAGACCGTGAGGGCTATCGGAGAGACGCAGATATGTGTATTTTGCCACACTCCGCATAAATCTCTGACCGACGGGCCGCTTTGGAATCACACAATGTCTACCCGGACAACATATAGTGTGTACACCAGTGGCACGCTCCTTTCTACACCCTCTAACCCTCCTGATGGGGACTCGAGGCTCTGCCTCAGTTGCCATGACGGCGACCGGCCCATAGGTGATGTGCTCAACATTGGCGGACAGTCTATGGTCATTCCCATGACCAGTACGTATATGCCGGTCGGTCCGAATAATTTTGGTGATAACATCATGGCTCATCACCCTGTTTCGATCGAAATATCCCAGTGCCTGAAGGACTGCAAAGCGAATAACCCTACAAGGGGGTGTCCGAGCCTGTCCGTTGATTGGAAACTGGCGGCATCCATAGCGCCTGCTTATCTCAAGAAGACAACAAACCAGTTCAATAATATTGCCGCCTGCAGTGCATACTGCGGAGCTTTTGACCATCCCGGCACCGGCGTGCAGTGCTCATCCTGTCATGATGCCCATTCACAGAACGGCATGTTCCTGAGGACAGGCTCTGCGCCGGCATGGTCGCCGCCTGACTATCTCGATTCCATATGCCAGGCCTGTCATACGGCCTGTCCGTGAGGGGGGAGAAAATGCAGACGCCTGGTTATATGAGGCATGTCCTCAGACTTATTCTCGTAATGGTATTGTTGGGAGGGATGGCAGTCCCTGAAGTATATTCGGCGATTTCGCGCCCTACGCATCTTGATAAGTCAAAGAACCCTTTTGGTTGTGCTGCCTGTCATGTTCAGCCAGGGAAGCTTGGGTCACTCGCGGCAGCTACAACCTATGATGTCTGCTTCTCCTGCCATGGCACAATCAGCCAGAGCCGGAGAATAGTGGCAACGGCCGATATCTCGAGCGTGCTCAGAAAGCGGTATCGTCATCCCATTGTCGATACCGCTGCGACACATTCTCCTGATGAGGAACTTCCGGAAAAAAGCGCCTCAACGCGGCGGCATGTGACCTGTCAGGACTGCCACAGAATACATGTTTCAACGCCGGATAATGCGCTGGAAGGCGTAAAAGGATATTCGGCGAGGCGGGAGCGGAATATTAAGGCTGTTAGGGAATACGAGGTCTGCTATAAGTGCCATTCTGACAGTGCCAACCTTCCCTATAATATGAAGAACAAGCGTTTGGAGTTTGATCAGTCCAATATGTCTTTTCACCCCATCGAGGGCCCCGGCAGAAACAGGCGAGTGCCAAGCCTTATCAGGCAGCTGAACGTGAGCAGTACTATTAACTGCACAGATTGCCACGGAAACGATGACCCCTATGGGCCGAAAGGTCCGCATGGGTCTAATCAGGAATATCTTCTGAAAAATGAATACCGGAGAACAGAAGGCTCAGAATCGGCCAAGACCTATGAACTATGTTATTCCTGTCATGAAAGACAGAGCATCATCGAAAACCAGAGCTTCAAAAAGCATAAGGAGCATATAATCTACTATCGTATCCCCTGTTCTGCCTGCCATGTTGCCCACGGCACCAACAGAAATGCGAATCTTATCGAGTTTGATACGAATTTTGTAAAGATGATTCCGGCTGCCACCTATATGCGCGGCATTGAAGGCCGGCCGCTCTGTTACCTGAACTGTCATGTTGGAGGACGTGATTCCAAGCACGACGATGCATTTTATAGTGGAAAAAGGTGGCCCTGATAGGTATAATAAAGCGATTTTTTCTGGCGCATTATGATAAGTGGGTTATCATAAAATCTCCATGATTGGATAGAAATGGCATATATATTGCACAATATAAATATAATTTTACTGAGGAGAGCATGAAATGCAAGGAAAAATAAGACATTTGGCCGGGTTTATCGTGATTGTTGGACTGTTGACTTTGACGCTTTCTGCGCAAAATGCCACATCAAACGTTACCGGGGGAAAGCATGATCTTTCTCTGTTCGGTAACTCCAACTTCCAATACAACAGTCAGCAGCCCTGTATATTCTGCCACACTCCTCATGCTGCCAATAATAATAAGGTATATACGACCAACCCAAACACCAGGACAGATACCGGCACCGGCAACGCTGCTATGGGAGGGCGCTTTCTCTGGAACAGGGCATTGCCTGACAGGGCCTGGACTGTTTACAGTTCGACAACAATGAACCATGCAGTCCCTGGCACTCCCGGAACCCTTTCCCTTATGTGTCTGAGCTGTCATGACGGCGTTGGTGCGATGAATGTGCTTATTAATAATGCCGGTTCAGGGTTCGGCACGAATCCGGCTTCAGTCGGTATTGCCCAGAACCAGTTCGGTGATTTTGCCCTGTCAGATCCTAATATGGGGCCCCTGAATGTCGGCGACGCAGTGATCACCGGTGATACAATAACCTCCGGCGGCGGTGATCTGCAGAATGATCATCCGATAGGTTTTGTCTATAATGATACGCTTGATACCGGGCTTAAGCCGATTTCCGGCATGGATGCAAGACTGCAGACGAGATTCGGTATTACGAGCAACAGGCTTGAATGTTCTACCTGTCACGATCCGCATATGACAAACACGGGCGGCAATATGTTCCTGGTCATGCCCAACAGTGGCAGTGCGCTCTGCCTCTCCTGTCATAATAAATAACGTGCTGAATAATATTTTTGATATATATAATGTATAGCTCGGAGGAAGCCATGAAAAGGAACGCAGGAAGATTAGGGGGAATAGTGATCGCAGGCGTTATCGCGCTTATGATCATGACAATGTCTGCTTTTGCCGCAACGCTCCCGGCCTATGAGAATGTAGGAGAGGTCAATGGTCTTGCCAGACCGATCCAGGTGTCTGCGGACGCAGACGGCTACGTATATGTGGGCGAGAAGGTCTCAAGGCATGTGACCAAATACACGGCCGGTGGATCGCCCCTGTATACTATCGCTCTCCCTTCAGCCGCAACTGCTGTCAAGATCGGCAGCAATGGCCTCCTCTATATAGGCATACCTGATAAAATCCTTGTCTATAATGGCACACAGCTCGTTGATACGATCACCGGAGTAGTAAAGCCTGTTGCGATCGATGTCGCATCGAATGGCGACCTCTATATCCTTGATCCAGGCGCAGTTCAGGTAAAGATCCTGAAAAAATCAGGCGAGGTCATCACCATCGGCGGGTATGAAACCATGTGTGAGGACATGCGTGATTTGACGCTTGATGAGGCTAATGGCGAATTCTATCTGCTTGACAGGAACGGCAACTACACTGATTCCAATGGCTCAGTCCTTAAGGTCTGGAGAGTCAAGGCCTATGACCTGAACGGAAACGCATTGGCAGGCAGGGAATTTTCCCATTATGGCTATGGCGTGGATGGCTCCCTGGTTTCAGCCTCGAATATCGCAATAGACGAACAGAGAAGAATCTATGTGGCTGATAATGCTCAGAATATTATCGGTGTGTACGACCATACTGGCGGATACATCGGAACACTCTATGACCCGTCTCATCCTTATAATGCACCAACAACCCTTGATTATAAAAACAATCGCCTCTATTTCGTTTCATACATCGCAAATAATCTGCGCATTGTCGGGCTTGAGGGTTACGCAAATCTTACCGTGAACCCGGCAAAGGTTCTGCTCAATATGCAGAACGGCGTTGTTTATGGCAGCCGTTCTCTGACACTTTCCAATACCGGTTCTGGCGCGATACAATGGAATATTAAGACTGCGCCTGCGTGGCTGAGCATGGCAGCGACATCAGGCAGCATTGCAGCAAAAACTGATGCAGCAAATGAAGTGACTATTGATACTGCGGCGCTCGGCGGCGCATCTGCTTCAGGCGTGGCAGTGCTCGGGTATAATGGCGGCGAAAGCTCGCTGACCGTGGAGATGAATGCTGTTGCTCCTCCTGCCCTTTCCGTATCTGCTGATACTTTTGAATTTGTTGTTGAGAAGGGCTCATCTGATAGCGGCAGCACAACTGTTACTATAGCGAATGATTTTAGCGCCTCGCTTCAGTGGGCTGCGGTTTCTCATACTGCGTGGCTGAAAATTTCACCTGAGACAGGGTCTTCAAGCATAGCTACAATCGCCGCTGTGACGGTTAACGCAACCGGCCTTGCAGTCGGTTCTTACACTGGATCGCTGACAGTTTCTGCGCCAGGCGTTGCTGGTGTGGTGCAAGTTAATGTTACGATGACGGTAACTGCAGCGACAGTCCCCCCGTCAGAAAGCGCTCTTAATAGTATTGTTACTACCCTGAACGGTGCAAGCGATGCGACTGAGGTGCGAATATTTGATGGTCAGGGCGTGCTTCAGCGTTCCTTTACCGCAGCATATCCACAGTTCAAGGGCGGTCTTGATACGGCCATTGCAGATGTAAACGGAGATGGCAAAAATGATATCATAACGGGTCTGCAGTTCGGTTCGGCCCTGCTTAAGGTACATTCTGCCGGCGGCGCCCTTATTGCAGAGACTGCGCCTCTCTTCATTGGCAATGCTGGCGTTAAAGTGGCTGCCGCTGACTTTGATGGAGATGGCAAATCCGAGATCGTTGTTATGCGTAACAAGGGTGCTGCCGGAGTCAAAATTCTCGGGCTCAATGGCTCGGCAATTGAAGAGACTGGCGTCAGCTTTAATGCATCTGTTGCAATGACTGGTGCTGATCTTCAGGTTGCTGCCGGCGCGTTTGACGGAGAAACGGTGGTCGTCACGGTTATGGATAATTTAGTTAAAGGCACTGTGAAGATATGGTCTGTTGATACCGGTGGCGGTCCAGGGTCATGGAGTCAGAGTCTAAAGAGCTCTATTGATTTCAATTCCGGAGCTGGTAATAACATAGTGGGGTTAAAAATCGCAGATATAGACGCTGATGGCGATAATGAAATTATGGTCGCCTTAAAGCAGGGCAATATTGTTGTAATACGTAGTGATGGAAGTATTGCAGGGATCGATATGGCAGAGCATGGTCTGAATGATCTTGACCTGTCTGATCTTAATAATGACGGCAATAGCAGGATCGTAACCGGACTGCAAAAAGGTTATGTCGGAATTTCCGATATGACGGGTCTGGAGATTGGACGTTTTAGGGCCTTTAATGCGAAGATAGCAAATGTAAGAGTCAGTGCGGGTGAGCTCTTGATTGAAAAGACCTCTTTAGGAGGTGTGCAATGAGAAGGGGGAATAGGAAGATGAAATGCTTGACCATAGCATTATTTATATTGTTGATGGTGGTGCCGATAACTGCCTACGGTGTGGATCAGCCGCACGATCCATCACAGTCGCCTGCGGTTGATTGCGGCAGTTGCCATTGGTTGAGCGGAGCAGCTAATGATCCCGCCTGGGCAACGCCAGGCCCTGGCGTTGACGATACGGTCAATAACAAGCGTTGCACCCAGTGTCATAACGGCGCCCCGATTATGGCCGGCGTTACACATTCTACCGACACAACCGGCAGCACCCTATGGGCTGCACAGGGCGGCTGGCGGGCTGAGTGTATTGACTGCCATAATCCTCATTATCAGCGCCAGAATAGAAAATGGGGATCAGCATCGCATATCACGACAGGAACGGTATCGAGCATTGCAGCAGGAAATGCCACCTCAAATGTTATTCTCTCTGCCCCTCTTGGCTCAAATTATCAGGGATATTACCTCATACCGAATACCGGCCTTAATATGATTTTGTACAAGATCAAGAACCCTACCAGCGGCTCCTCAAATATTACCGTGCAGGGAACCGTTGATACGTCGCTTGCAGCACCCGGCGACACCTATGCCATCGTTTATGCGAAAAATATAAAGGATTCCATTTCTTATGCAAATCCTGCCGGCAACACCGTCGGCAGCGCTAATATCAAGATGTTCCGGCCCTCAGGATCTTACGGACCTGGCGACTTTGCCAATCAGCCCACAAGCGTCTGTTTTGCCTGTCATACGCTGCCAGGCAGTACGCCTGCAGCAAATGTTCTTGAGCATCAGTCATCAACAAGTTGCACTGCATCGTGCCATACTCATGATATCGGCTTCCAGAAGGTCATCGGCGGTTGTTCGGATTGCCACGGCAATCCGCCCGGTCCTGTGATCTTCAAGAATGCATCTGGCACCAACGTAGTATCTGATTCGCCCGGCGCAGGTGCGCATAATGCGCATTTGGTGGCCTCATGGGGCATGGGCTGCTACGAGTGTCATTCAGGCGGCATGAGCAATCCATCTGCTGCTGATAACAGGGTCACGATCGGTTTCAGTCTCGGCGGCTCAAACCTGGGCGGCCGTTATGACGGCAAGGCCGGCAGAAATGTCTTCGCGTACATAGCTGGTAATGCTGCTACAAACGTAACAACCGGCAATAGCTACGCCTGTCAGAACCAGTATTGCCACAGTATCGGTAACCTCGATGCAGCAGGAAATCCTGTTGCAGCAGGCGGCAACCTTTATTTGACAACTCCGTCCTGGATCAGCGGCACTAACATGAGCTGTTCAGGCTGCCATGGCAACAATGCGGCCAATAAATCGCACCCGATGTATGCAACGGGCGGCGGCAATACGACTACTGCGAACAACCATGTTGTCCACGTAGAAACTGACGCCATATCCTGTGACGTCTGTCATAATACCACTACGACAAGCACAGCCATCCCGCCGACAACCATTGTACAGGGCGGCTCGCATCTGAATAAACAGGAGAATGTGGCTATCATAACCGCCAAGGGCGGAATTAACGCCTCATATACTGCCAATAAGGTCTGTAACAATGTATACTGCCACGGCTCAAACTCTGATGCCTGGGGCACAGACCGCTCAACAAACGCAACCTGCACCAAGTGTCATGGTCAGCTCTCGACCATAGCTGCATATGGGGCTGACAATGCCCTTGCAGCGCCTGGTATCAACGGTACTGGTGTTGATACAAATGGGAATTCAGCAGCAAATGATCCGCAGGTTGGAGCTCATAATATCCATTTGAGAGGTTCTGCAAATATCAGCGTGAACATACCGTGCCAGACCTGCCACGTAGTGCCTGCTACATGGGCGGCATCAAACCACAACAACACTCCGGCGGCTGCAGAAATTACTTTTAATGCAGCAGCAGCCGGCAATACAGGCAAGCCGGGCACACCGTACTATGATTTTTCGGGCAAGACCTGTTCGAATATCTACTGTCATGACAGCGCACGCTTCAAGAACGCCTATGGCGGCGGCAATGGGTACCAGCCTGTCTGGAACAATGACAGGTATTTGGCAGGTTCAGGAGCAAACCTTACGATAAGTGACTGCTCAAAGTGTCACGGGTTCCCGCCTGCAGGCGGCCATGCGGCTGTAGCGGACAATAACTGCTACTCATGCCATACGAACATTGCCGGCGCGACCAACAGGGCTTTTGTGAACGCAGCTCTGCATATTAACGGCAATCTTGAGGCCATATCAGCTTGTAATGGCTGCCATGGCGCAAGCAATAATCAGGATCTTTCCGCAGGCGCGAATACCGGCCATCAGATCCATTTTGCAACTGCAACCGTGGCCACCACGCAGACGCAGCCGAGCGACTTCTCGACCGGGTATGCATATAACTGCGCAAGCTGTCATCCTACGACCAGCCATCAGAACGGCGCGAATGTTCCTGGGGTCAGGACGGTTGATATCCTCGGCACGAAGCTGACTGCATATGTTAACGGCTCGACAAACGCAACAGATCCGAGGGGCATTCTGTATGGCACCAACGGCACATGTACGACAGTCTGTCATACAAGGGACGGCGTAGCAGCGGCTCCAGTAGCAGCGGCGAACTGGGCAGGCGGCAAGACAGGAAGCTGTCAGATCTGTCACAAGCCGGGCACAGAGACCTAT
>JACRHC010000122.1 GCA_016217675.1 Nitrospirota bacterium | reverse complement strand
TGAAGGCTCGGCGGCATCAGATATATCTGCTCCCGATTGATTGTTTTGATGTTGTAAGCCATCTCTACCCCTCTTTGTCTTTTTTATGGCTCCTATTTTATCATGTCTCTATGTGTGAGGGGTTTGTGCAACAGCCTCTATACCCTCCACAATAAAATATTCTCTTGCCCTGGATTCTTCAGGGCATCATATCTTTATAGAAATGACTCGCCAAAGCATATCAAATTTCAATGTATAACATACACTCATCACATACTTTCCTGCCCGCATCTTTTGAGTCCGCCGTCTATCTCTGCTGAGAGCGTCTCGAACTTCCTGAAGTCCAGCCTGCTGATGAGATCTCTCTCTGCCTTTGTGAGACTGAAACCCATCTCAAGACAGGTCTTATGGAACTGCTTACCCGCGTTTTCGCGGAAGACCGTGTCTGTCAGCAGACGTCCGAAAAATTGTTCTACAGTCTCCTGTGCCATATGAGCCTCCTGTTACGGAATTCCTTCCTAAGTTACAGAGCACAATAGGTGCCAATGAGTATTGGCTTTATAATCAATGGGTTATCTTCGATCATCAGGGACAAGGCTGTCCCCAAAATGGACACAACACGACCATACAGAGCTAAAACTGCTGGATTTTAAAGAATAATAATGAGGATGTGCCGTTTTGGGCCAGTTGTGCCTTATTGGTACGGCAAACTATTTTCTGCGGTAGAAATGCTTCCTGTCGACCTTCAGAAGATCGGCTGCACGGCTTTTATTGTTTTCGCATCTGGACAATATCTCATCCGATATCTGGGCCACCGCTGCCTCAAGAGAAAAATCGGCCTTATCCAGACAGACGTCTATGCGCACCTTTTCATCCTCAGGAACGCAGGCATTATGTTCTTCAGCGCGGCCCACGATATTCAGATGATCAGGCCTTATCAGTTCTCCGTCGATCAATATGGCAGCCCTCTCGATACAGTTTTTGAGTTCGCGTACATTGCCGGGCCATGAATAATTGAGCAGACTCTTCATGGCAGACTCTGATATGCCGGGAATCTGCTTGCCGAGTTCATTTCTGTACTGCTTGATAAAATGAGCGGACAGTTCAGCGATGTCTTCTGAGCGGTCCCTGAGAGGCGGCAGGGTTATGGGATACGAATTTATCCTGTGATACAGGTCCTCGCGGAACCTGCCTTCCCTGACGAATTTTTTCAGGTCCCGGTGGGTTGTGGCGATTATCCGCAGATCAGCGGGGATATGCCGGTTTGAGCCGATCTTATCATAGGTGCGTTCCTGGATCACCCTAAGCAGTTTCGCCTGAAGGTCCAGAGGCATATCGCCGATCTCATCAAGCAGCAGGGTGCCCTTCTGGGCAAGGTCGAACTTTCCGTCCCGGTCCCTGTCGGCCCCGGTGAACGCGCCCTTCACATGCCCAAACAGCTCTGTCTCAAGCAGATTGGACGGAATGCCTGCGCAATTTACTGCAACAAACCTGCTTTCCATCCTGCCCGAGGCAAAATGTATCGCCCTGGCCAGCACCTCCTTGCCGGTTCCGCTCTCTCCATATATAGCGACATTCGTGCCGGGGCTTGCGGCCACCTTCTCGGCAAGTTTGAGCGCACTGAGCATCAGAGGCGAGCGGGTGATGATATTCTGGAAATTGTGGAGATTGCCGAAATAGTCTTTAAGCTCCCTGTACCCTCTGCTTTGACGTGAACGCTCAAGGGAACGCATAATTGACGCCTTCAGCGTCTCCGGATCATATTCCTTTTGAATGTAGTCATCCGCACCCTGCTGCATGGCGGAAACAGCCATATCAATGCTTCCGTACCCGGTCATTATGATAAAGGGCAGGTCTTTATCCCGGGCCTTTATCTGCCTCAGCAGTTCGAGACCGTCCATGCCGGCCATCTCCTGATCGGACAGGACGAGGTCTACACTGTGACTGTCCATAAGCTCAAGGGCCTCTGCGCCCGACCTTGCAGGCAGGGAGGCATAACCCCAGTCCTCAAGGTATATCTCAATAGCCTGCAATACAGTGTCGCTGTCATCAACGACCATGATCGTGGCTCTATCATGCGCCATACTGTCGACTCTCCTCACCGTCGCCGCAACCTTCTTTCCCTTCTCTTGTCCATATGCATTCCCCCGTTTATTCTCCTGACAGAACGGCTGCAATATAATACGTTATTATCTTTTACATTTTCCAAGCCACTCCGCCTATTCGTTTCGCTGGATACCAGCGATAATCTCATCCTCAAGCTGATTACTTGATGATGCAGGTGAGAGCTTTTTCCGGAAGGCCATAGAAACCGTCTGAGCTTATCCGTTGTTGTGATAAAATAGCCATATGCCAATCATACTAATAACAAATGACGACGGAGTGCATGCCGCAGGGATCATAGCACTCAGCAATGCCATGAAGGTTTTGGGGGAAACGTATATCGTTGCCCCTGACAGGGAACGCTCTGCTGCCGGTCACTCGCTCACCCTTGACAGACCGATCAAGGCAGAGGAGATCAGGGAGCATGTATTCAGCGTAAACGGAACGCCCACAGACTGCGTCACTATCGGGATCAACAAGCTTCTTCCCCGTAAACCCGATCTTGTCGTTTCAGGCATCAACAAGGGGGCAAACCTTGGGGACGATATCACGTATTCAGGCACGGTCTCAGCCGCGATTGAAGGCACGATCTTCGGTATCCCGTCGATCGCCTTCTCTCTCATCTCCGATAAAGATTACCATTACGAGACAGCGTCTTTTCTTGCCACAAAGATAGCCTCCTATGTGCTCGAACATTCCCTGCCCTTTGATACCCTGCTGAATGTGAATTTCCCCAATATCCAAAGGCAGGATATCAGGGGGATCAAGATCACACGTCAGGGAAAGCGTATTTATGAGAACTCGATTCAGGAGACCTTCAACCCCTGGGGAGAGAAGTATTACTGGATCGGAGGCGGAAGGACATTCTGGGAGCATGGGGATGAGGCTGACATGGAGGCGGTGCAGCAGAATTATGTATCGATCACGCCGATCCATCTTGACCTCACCAATCATAGTGCACTCACCTTTCTGAGGGACCGCTGGAACGTATCTGACATGCTGGGTGGTATGGATGAAACAGTATGATGTGATCATCATAGGTTCAGGGCCTGCCGGCATATTCGCAGCACTTGAATTTCTTAAATCAGAGAAAAAAATAAAGGTCCTGATCATCGAGAAGGGCCGTGACATCTCAGAGAGAAGATGCCCTTCAAAAGAGAGAAAAATATCCTGCACAACCTGCCCTGAATGCGATCTTCTGAGCGGCTGGGGCGGAGCAGGCGCCTTCAGCGACGGCAAGCTCAGCCTCTCTCCTGAGGTCGGCGGCTTCCTTTCCCGTTACATGGATAACGAATCTGTCCAGGCCATGATCGATTATGTAGACAGCATCTATATCGAACATGGCGCCCCTGAGGAGATCTTCGGAAACCATCCTGAAGAGATCCAAAACATTGAACGGCTTGCATCGAAGAATAATCTTGAACTCATTCCTTCAAAGATACGGCATATCGGCACAGACCGGTGCATTATTGTGCTGAAGAAGATGAAGGACAAGATTAGCAAAGAGATTGACATCATCTTCAAAGCAGAGGCAGAGCAGGTCATCGTAGAAGATGGGGAATATAAAGGTGTGACGCTCAAGGACGGCAGAACGTTTTATTCCGGCTTTCTGGTGCTTGCTCCGGGCCGCGAGGGCTCGAAGTGGCTCGAAGAAGAAGCGCGCAGGCTCAGGCTCACCCAGCTCAAAAACCCTGTTGATGTCGGTGTCAGGGTAGAACTGCCTGCATCGGTCATGGAACCTCTCACAAAGGCCACATACGAGCCGAAGCTCGTCTTTTACTCAAAGAAATTCGACGACAGGGTCAGGACCTTCTGCGTCAATCCCTATGGCGAGGTGGTAAAGGAATATCTTAAGGGCATCTGGACCGTGAACGGCCACAGCTACACAGACAGGAGAACAAACAATACAAACTTTGCACTCCTGGTCAGTACCTATTTCACCGAGCCCTTTGACGAACCCATATCCTATGGAAGATATATTGCCCAGCTTGCGAATTTCATCGGCAAGGGCGTTATTGTGCAGAGGCTCGGCGATCTGCAGGCAGGAAGACGCTCCACCCATGACCGCATAGCAAAAGGGATTGTGAGGCCCTCGCTTGCGGACGCGACTCCCGGTGATCTGAGCTTTGCCCTTCCCTACCGCTATCTCTCTGACATCCTGGAGATGCTTGAGGCGCTGGACAAGATTGCGCCCGGCGTTAACTCACGCCACACCCTGCTGTATGGCGTTGAGGTGAAGTTCTATTCCATGCAGCTGAAGCTCACAAACAACCTTGAGACCGAGATATTGAACATCTTTGCAGCAGGAGACGGCCCCGGAGTAAGCCGCGGCTTGATTCAGGCATCTGCCTCAGGCGTGGTTGCAGCACGGGAAATTCTAAGAAGGGTTTAGGGCTTGGGCAGAGGAGCAGCAGATATGGAATATCAAAAACTAAGAGACCGGATGGTTGAAAACCAGCTCATTCCGCGCGGCATCAAAGACCCCCGCGTGCTGGATGCCATGAGGCGAGTTCCAAGACATATTTTTGCAGGAGGTCATAACCTCGCAAACGCTTACGATGACATGGCACTGCCGATCGGTGAGGGACAGACCATTTCCCAACCGTACATGGTTGCCATCATGACCGAACTGCTCGAATTGAAGGGCACGGAAAAGGTGCTCGAAATAGGGACAGGATCAGGGTACCAGGGAGCCGTTCTCGGTGAACTTGCAAAAGATGTCTATACCATAGAGCGCATTGCTTCACTCTCTGACAGGGCAGCAGCAGAATACCGTACATTAGGCTCTGACAATATCCATGTAAGGACAGGAGACGGAACAGTTGGCTGGCCTGAAGAAGCTCCTTTTGACAGGATCATCATCACTGCAGCCTCACCGCAGATCCCTGAGCCGCTTATGGAGCAGCTTGCCGTAAACGGCATTCTTGTTATTCCGGTCGGGTCCAGATATTCGCAGCAGCTTCTGAAGATCACGAAAACCGCAAACGGATTTACAGAGCAATATCACACGCCCTGCGTCTTTGTCCCTCTCATAGGCAAATATGGCTGGGAAGAAGAGTGACTCTTTTGCCTGCAATCCAGCACGTAAACACACCCTGACAGCATAAATCTCTACAACTCCTGCCTTTGCTGTATTGCTGATTTTCCGTATTTCTGATAAACTGCTACTTAGCAGGAGGTCATATGAAAGAAACACTTATCGTAAGCCGTCGAGGTCAAATAACACTGCCCGCAGCCATCCGCAAGAGGGCTGGCATCTCAGAAGGCGGCACCGTCATCATTGAAGATAGAGGAAACGAACTTGTTCTGAGGCCTGCTGCGGTCTTCGAGATAGAAATGTACACCGACAGGCAGATCGAAGACTGGGACAAGGCCGACCGGCTGACACCAACAGAAAAGGCATCTCTGCTTAAGAAGGCAAAGCTCAAACGGTGAGAAGGCTTTTCCTTGACGCCAATGTTCTGTTTACCGCAGCGCATAATCCCGAGGGCAAGGCAGCACTGATCATCTCATTGGGTGGGGAAGGAATTCTGCAGATCCGCACAAGCGCATTCGCCATAGAAGAGGCCCGTCGCAATCTTGCGGTAAAGTGCCCAACTGCCGTCAAGCAGTTGGGCGAAATATTGAAAACCGCAACCATTGTGCCTGAGCGGCCTGATGCGTCCTTCCCTCCTGACCTGATAGAAAAAGACAGGCCGATCTTCCAGGCAGCGCTGGCCGGCAAGGCAACGCATCTCATTACCGGAGACACTGCCCATTTCGGCAGCTTCATGCGCAGGCCTGCCAAGACCTTCGGCCTTGTGGTAACAACCCCGGCACAGTTCCTGGATTCTTTATAGCAGGCAGAAACTATGCCGCTGAATGAAATTTCAGAATGACAATTTGATAATGATCAGCAAATGGGCACCTGATAATGAACAACCCTGACTGGAAACCCGTTCCCGGACCGGCATTAGTGGGCGGAGCGCTTGCTGCTCTCGGCTTCTGCATCTATGCGCTGATCCGATCCGGTGAATTTCTTTTTCTCGACAATGTGAACCTGCCTTTTCATGAGTTCGGCCATCTCTTCTTTTCGATCTTCGGCGAGATGCTCGGCATCTGGGGCGGCACACTTATGCAGCTTATCATCCCCTTCGGGATACTTGTTTATTTCTTCATCCAGAGGGAAACAGCAGGGGTCTTCTTCTGTGCCTTCTGGCTCGGCGAGAACCTGCTCAACATCAGCGTGTATA
>JACRHC010000121.1 GCA_016217675.1 Nitrospirota bacterium | reverse complement strand
TTGGCGGCGCAAGCCTCAAGCCTGACAGTTTTGCAAAATTAGTCTGTTATAAAAAGGAGAAGTAATGCTTTCAACATTGATTTTGATCGTGCATCTTATTGTCAGTCTGTTTCTTATCGTGATCGTGCTTATTCAGGGAGGCAAGGGATCTGAGATGGGGGCCGCCTTCGGCGGTTCAAGCCAGACGCTGTTTGGAGCGCGCGGAGCAGCGACCTTCTTCAGCAAGCTCACAACGGTCGCTGCTGTTGTGTTCATGATCTCCTCTTTCCTTCTTGCTATAGTGCAGTCAAAAAGCGGCACTTCGATCATGAATACGGTCCCTGCAGCTACACAGCAGCAGGGGAATATCCCTCAGGGAGGTACAGGCCCTGTGCAGGGTCAGCCTACACAGCCTGCCCAGCAGTCAGCTCCTGCAGCACCAGCGACACCGGCAAAATAGCAGTATTCTGAGCGATTGACAGAGGGCATCCTATGGGTGCCCTTTTTTGTCTTTAAACTCTTCATCTTCATCGTCCTCAAGCATCCGGTATTTCGGTCCCTCAGGGTCATCATATTGTCCGCTCTTGACTGCCCAGAGAAAAAAGAGCCAGGCACCGATACCGAGTACCAGCGAAAGAAAGATCAGAAAGATCAGTGTCCACATCAGGCTGCTGCTCCTTTCTTTATTCTCAGTGAGTTGAGCACAACAAAAAGGGAACTTGCTGCCATTGCTCCTGCTGCAATGATCGGATGGAGCACTCCTGAGATGGCAAGGGGAATGGCAACAATGTTGTAAAAGAAGGCCCAGAAGATGTTCTGTCTGATCACGCGGTATGCGCGCAGAGAGAGACCCATGAAAAAGGGTATGACAGACAGATCGCTTCTGACCAGGACTGCGTCCGCACTCTCCATGGCAATATCCGTTCCCTTGCCCATGGCGATGCCGACAGAGGCCTCAGTCAGGGCAGGCGCATCATTAATGCCGTCGCCCACCATCAGTATCCCTGCTCCTTCCTGCTGCAGTCGTCTGATAAAATCCTTCTTACTATTGGGCGACATCTCCGGCACTGCTTCTGTTATGCCTGCTGCTGCTGCTATGGCAGCTGTTGTTGTCCTGTTGTCTCCGCTGACGAGCATGACGCGCTTCCCGAGCAGCAGGATTTCTTTGACCGTAGCGGCAGACTCTTCCCGCAGGCAGTCTGAAACCACAAAGATCCCTTTTAGTCTGCCGTCCCATCCCATATAGAGGACCGTGTCACCAGCCTGTTGATGGGGAAGGGTGAGTTCTGTGATCGGCGCAGAAAGGGCAGGGGCAATTACGCCATGTTCATTCATGAAGGCTTCATTGCCAATGAAGATGACCCTGCTGTCTGCAGTTCCTTCAATTCCGCGACCTGGTATGGCCCTGAAATTCTGGACCGGTAAGAAATCTTCGTTCCATGCTCCCACAATTGCCGGGCCGATGCTGTGCTCCGAATGGTTCTCAAGCGATGCCGCTATCCTGAGCAGATAGCGGCTGTCCACATTGCTGTCCATAGGCAGTATCGTCTTGAGGGACGGCTTTCCTTCTGTTATGGTGCCGGTCTTGTCAAAGACCACGTGGTCAAGTCTGCTGGTGTTTTCTATTACTTCGCCGCCCTTGATGAGGATGCCTCGTGACGATGCCATGGTTGTGAAAATAAGCACGGCAAGGGGCGTTGCAAGACCAAGGCTGCAGGGGCACGCTATGACCAGCACTGACACGCCGGTCATGAGCGCCTTATTCAGGGAGGCCCCGCTCATGAAATATCCGGCTATAGTTAGTAACGAGGTGAACAGAATAGCAGGCACAAAATACCCGACGACTCTGTCGGCTAATATCTGGAGGCGGGGTTTGCTGGCCTGTGCATCTTCGACTGCCCTGATGATGCCCGCAAGGATCGTCTCTTTTCCGGTACGCGTCACCTCAAAGATAAGTGTGCCGAAGAGGTTCACGCTTCCGCCGATCACCTCGCTGCCGACCTTTTTTCTGACCGGCTTCGATTCACCGGTCAGGATCGACTCATCAGCCTCGGATTCGCCATATGCAATCCTGCCGTCAGTCGGAATCCTTTCGCCCGGCAGCACCTTGATCAGATCCCCCTTCCTGAGAGAGACGACAGGGACCAGTGCCGTATCTTCAACGCTGAGGTCGTTGGTAATGTCCTCTGATCTCTGAATAATCCTGGCTTCCCTGGGTGCAAGCTCAGAGAGCCTCTCGATCGCTTCGGACGCCCTGCCTTTTGCTGTCGACTCGATATAACGGCCCAACAGTATGAGTGTTATGATCATGGCTGAGGTATCAAAATAGACTGTGCCGCCGATGAACATCTGATACAGACTGTAGATGAAAGCCGAGCCTGCTCCGATCGAGATAAGAGAGTCCATGGTGAAATGAAGATGCCTGAGGCCCGCGACAGTGCTTCTGATAAAGGGCATGCCCGAGTAGAGGATGACCGGTATGGTCAGGAACATGGCGATGATCTCAAGGATGATCTTTGTTGCGGGATCAATGCCCTGAAAATACCCTGCATAAAGAGCAATGCTGTAAATCATAAGCTGAGAGGAGAGGAAAGCTGCAGTACCGAAGCGGACCAGGAGATCCCGCGACTCAGCCCTGCGGGCCCTGAACTGTTCTGATTCCCTGTACGGCCGGGGGGTATAGCCTATTGCCTGTATTCTTTTTAGTATATGCTCAAGGCTGATCTGTGCGGGGTCCCAGGTGATCTTTGCCCTGTGCGTTGCAAAATTGATTCTGGCCGACAGGACGCCTTCTGCACGCATAAGGAACTTTTCGTTCAGCCAGACGCAGGACGCACACCGGATGCCGTCAATGAAGATATCAATCTCTCTGCCCTGTTCGACCACTCTCTCATCCTCGCTGAAGGCTGTTATATCAAGCTCTTTCAGGGGATCAGCCGGTGTCCCGGGAGCGTCCCAGTGTCTTTTGTCATAGAAATCAGTTAGGCCTTCGCTCCGGATCAGAAAATAGACCCCTCTGCAGCCGTGGCAGCAGAATACATGCTGGCCGCCGTCCACCTCCTCACGGATCGCATCCCGTTCAGGAAAGGTGAGGAGGCAGTGGTCGCAGGTGAGTGTTGCCATATTAGTATCTGAAGGAGCGATAGATGAGCATTGCTCCGATAATGATCATAAACAGGGAGGAGATCCGGTAAAACCGTTTTCGTATCCATTCGCGCTTGAGTACTGCAATACGCCCGATCAGAAAAAGCGAGGGAGCAGTTCCAATGCCGAAGAAAAAAAGCATGAGCATGCCTTTAAGAAATCCCTCTGTCTGACTGCCCGAACCTGCGCCGGCACCAGCTGCGGCAATGTAGGCTGTATAGAGCAGGCCGCAGGGAATGAACCCCGTTGCCATGCCCATGACATAAAAGGAGCCGGAGGTCTGTGTCTCTGCGATAAAGGATATCCCGCGCCTCACCGCATCCGTTACCGCCGCCGCAATACTTTTACTTCCCGGCGAAATTGCAGACTGTCTGCCGAATGAAAAAAGGCCCGAGGTCGCAACCCCAATAAGGATCATCACTGCGCCTATCCCTGCCATGGCAATGGCCTGAAACTTTTCTATGGCCTGCACGATGTTGGCAAAAGAGCCGGTGAGGCCCATAAGCCCGCCGATGATGCTGTAGGTTGTGATCCTCCCGGCGTTGTAGAAAAGGTGAGGCAGGGAGGTGTAGGGTTTCCCCTCTGTGCCGGAGGGCCTGAGATGCAGAGAATAGGCTGCCACGATCGGGCCGCACATGCCGCTGCAGTGGCCGATCCCGCCTAACAGGCCTGAACCGAACATGAGCAGATACAACGAATCACGGGTTAACATTGAATGTATAGGAGACCTTGCCGGCTCCCGGAATCGTTACTTCTGCACGCCAGAGCTTCTTGCCGCTCGGACAGCGCGGAATGATCCCCTTGCCTGAATAACTGCCGTCAGGGGTCTTTTTCAGAATAACCTCGTTTCTGCCCATGTACATGCCAGGCATCGAAAGATCGAGCAGAACGGTTGGTGCTGTATTCCTGCCTATTGCCCTGACCGCAAAGGTCAGTTCTTTCATGGCCTTAACCGGCCTGGGCAAGATTTCGAATGCGACCTGCCTGCCTGTTGCTGTCTTGGTACAGGGGCCCTGATCAATAAAACAGTCAGGGGCCTCTGTCGCTGCCTGTACCGGGGCATGAGCGGCCAGCAGCAGGCAGCATAGGAGAACGATTGATATGCCTGCCCGCATCAGGAGCCTTTTTTCTCTGCATAGAGGGTTTTTTCGAACGCAATACTTTTTCCTCCATCTGTCACCTTAATGACAGCGGCCCAGTACCCGTAAAGCGGCAGATCTGCCTTTGCGATAAACTGGCCTTTTTCTGTTTTAACCGCGCTATACGTTTTGTCAAAGGCTTTTGACGAAGGCCTGCTGATGCTGAGAGAAATCCCGGCATCAGCGAGAGGCTTTCCATTCCTGTCAGTGACTGAAAGCAGGATATCATTTGTGCCGACAGTAAGTTCCTTATTCATGATCTCTACATGCCAGCCTGAAGCCTCTTTTTCATGATGGACCGCGTCATAGGCCAGTCCACGTTCATAGGGTTTGTCCACAATCGTGCCGTCGAATGTCCTTGTGCCGACGACAATGGCGCCGATAACGGCGCTTAAGCCGATAATAGTGACGAGTACAAGTAAAAGCTTCATTTAACCTCCTCAGGAAGCATGATGCCGACGTTTCTGACGATCCGTAAAGGAGGAGGCTGCGAGGTCTCGATGGTCAGTACAGCATTGCCGCGCTCTTTTTCCGGCAGAAAGAGATAGATCGGGATCCTTTTGTATTCTCCTGCCTTCAGTACGATCCTTTCAGGCAGAACTTTCACGGTCCTTCCCTGAAGGCTGGCAGCTGTCGTGAATTCCCTGTCCTGCCTGCCTCTATTTTCCGCTGCGAGGATAAAGGAATTGAGCAGCTCCTCTTTTTCGGTCACCCGGGGCCTCATATCATAATTAGGCATGACGATCAGGTCAAAGGGATTTCTGGTGAATGACAGATAGAGAAAAAAGAACAGGAACAGGAGCGTAACAGCGCCTATGAGCAGTGCGTTCGTCCGCATAAGTTTTCGCTTGTTGCCGGGTCTGCCGAAAAAATAACCGATCAGCCCCGGCTTCTGTTTCTTCTCCATCCTTTCCGCACAGGCATCGAGGCACTCAGCGCAGCTGATGCAGGCTGCATTCAGCCCGCTGCGGACGTCGATGCTGACCGGGCAGACCCTGACGCAGGCCCTGCAGTCCATGCATTCGCTCTGTCGCCGCCCGTCAAAGGAAATGACCATAGTGCTGCTGTCGAAGAGCGCTCCCTGGAGTTTTGCGTATGGGCATACCGTGGCGCACCAGGTATGGCGCAGGAATGCATAATTGAGAAAGAGAATGACGCTCAGAGATATCCAGAAACCCCAGATGACCGGACCGAGACTTCCCGTTGCCAGTGCCGGTATGAACTCATAGGGAGAGACAAAATACCAGATCAGGTTGGCAGCCACCACGATGCAGGCAAGGAGGGTGAGGGTATAGGCCGCGATTTTCTGTGATACGCCCTTTAAGCGCGCCCTGTCAAGAAACGAGGTGATGTCTATAATCACGGTCTGCGGACAGAGCCAGCCGCACCAGATGCGGCCGAAAAGCAGGGTGACGAGGATGGTGAGGAACGTAAGGAAAAAGAGCCCCATGAGAACGATGAAGAACTCATCCATCCAGAGGCTCACGCCGAATACGTGGAGCCTCAAAGAAGAAATATCAAAACGGAGCGCGCTCTCGCCGTTGATCCTTACAAAGGGGATCCCAAGAATGATTACCGCCTGGATTGCCTCTGCGATGCGGCGCCAGGGCTGGATCCTCCTAATCGTCATCTTCGAACATCTTGTACTTAGGGTCCTCCACTTTCTTGTGTCTCTTTTTTGAATAGTAAAAAGCTATGATAATGCCGAAGAGTATGACCAGCGTGAGACCGAAGATAAAATATGCAATGCCCTGTGCAGTCATTACTTCCTCTTTCCCTTCATCATCAGATACAGGATAACGATGGCAGCTGTCGGAATTACGGTAAATGCTATAGTCGCAATGATCGAAATATCCATAATATCTCCTTGTCTTTCAGTATTGAGCTATAAAATCTCCCCCAACCCCTCTTTGTCAAAGAGGGGCTTATTACCTCCCTT
>JACRHC010000120.1 GCA_016217675.1 Nitrospirota bacterium | reverse complement strand
TGAAGGCTCGGCGGCATCAGATATATCTGCTCCCGATTGATTGTTTTGATGTTGTAAGCCATCTCTACCCCTCTTTGTCTTTTTTATGGCTCCTATTTTATCATGTCTCTATGTGTGAGGGGTTTGTGCAACAGCCTCTATGAATGGTTTTTTTGCTATCACATATACGACAATGGACTCGTAGAGCTTTACACAACAAGGAAAGATGTTGCTATCTACATAACGACCAAGTATAAAGTTAAAGATATATCCTTCCCAGGTACGATCGGTGCACCTGGAGATCTGATTGGTATTTTCGACAAAAGATAATGACAGCTGTTTTAACAATCAAATCGAGGCGACAGGTATTAATCCGGGTTTGGTTTTGGCATAGCGGTTACACCTGCACCTCATTTAGTTCGTTCTGAGTTAAATGGAGAGTCAATGAAAATGTTCGTCACAATATTGACTACAATAGTTGCCATGATATCTGTCGCGTTGGCGGAAAAACCTGAGCACAAGGACCCTGTTTTTCCGACGCCCGGCACGCTTTATGCGGAAGCGCGTGCATCTCTCCTCAAGCAGGGACTTACTATTGTTTTCGAGAAACGGACCTATGACAGCCCTAAACAGCGGGCCGAAGAAAGGCAAAAAGGAATTATCTCACATGAACCGATGCCTTCTTCTGACCCGAAATACCACGAGATCGATTGCTGGAAATTCGACAAGGAAGAGGACTGTCGGGCACTATTCTTAGAAACCGACGAGCGCGGGTGGAAGCACTATATTATCGTTATGATCGATCCGAAGACCAATCATGTTGCGGACGTCCATTATCCTGCCACCGCCGATGCGCTACCCTCAATTCCTCCGCCGCTGGCCGCCGATATACCGCAAATCAAGGGAAACTATTTCCGGGCGCGAAGAATTTTAAGAGAAAAAGGCTTCCGCCCGATACAAAAGAGGAGCGACAGATGGTCGGGCTCTGTTTGCAGAACCCTGTCCTGCAAGCGCTATATCAAACTTCCGGAAGCTGATTGTTCCGGCACCGGCGCGAATTTCTGCACAGCTTATTGGATCTCGCCTGAGAAACGAGTTCTCAAGGTGACGACTATTGGCGAATATCCGGAAGTTTACTTCGCAGAATGGTCGAGCTGGAAAGAACTGGAACAGAGCTGTGGCATAGAGAAGGAGTAAAAGATAAGCGTATATGGAGTGTGGCCAGCGGGGTCAGGGCTTGTTTCTTGCATCGGTCTATGGAACAAGTGGTTCTAACCAATCATTTCAGCGACAACTTATCTGTTATAATTATATAGAAAGGAGGTATAAAGATGAGCTCATATAAGTTTTCCGTTGTCATAGAAAAAGATAGTGAGGGCTATTTTGCTTTTTGTCCTGAGCTTCAAGGTTGCTACTCACAGGGTAGCAGTTATGAAGAAGTTTTAGAAAATATTAAAGATGCTATTCACCTGCATCTTGAAGACAGGATCGAAAGTGGCGAAGAAATCCCTCGAACTGAATCGGTAAGCCTCACAATGATGGAAGTCGCAGTATGAGTGAAAGACTGCCGAGAATAACGGCTGCCGATGCAATCAAGGCATTGGAAAAAGCTGGTTTTTTCTTGTCCCGTCAGAGCGGAAGTCATAAGATTTATAAGAACCATGCAGGCAGGAGAGCAACAGTGCCATATCATGCGGGGACAATACTTCATCCAAAAACGCTGACAAGTATTCTTAGGGATGCAGATTTATCAGCGGAAAAATTAAAAGAACTCCTGAAATAGCCTTAACGCCTTAACCTGTCGTGGCGTTCCAGATTTTTGCTATACCTTAATTTGAAAGCCTCAGCGCCTCGACACTAACCGCTTCGCTGGGTATGAACTCGTCATTACTTAATCATTGCATCTCAGTCTTCAACCTTTTCCCCGCTGTTCTCTATCAACCCTTGGATCTCCTGATGATACCTGAGATACCGCTGCAGGGTGATCTCGTTCTTGCCGTATTTTGGGATGGTTTTCAATATCTCCTCAAACCGGTCCTCAGCCTCTTTCTCCTCGCTGATCTTAACGATGCCATCAGTGATGATGTCAACAAGCCTGTCAGCATAGATCACGATCCTTTCTTCGAGTTTTCTGAGGGTGTAGTCCTTTACCGGCAAGTTTAGTTCTCTTGCTTCTGGCTCAGTAAGACCTCCGCGGATATGTTTTTCCATGATTGCGATAATCTCAACCGGCAACCCGAGGTCTTTGCCGATCTCGGCGCCGATCTTGCCGTGGTCCATATCGTGGGTCCTTGCCTTGCCGAGGTCATGGAAGAGGGCGCCCCTGGCGACAAGCTCCATGCTCATCTCTGCGCCGGTCCGCTTGGCGATCTCGACTGCCTTGTCAGAGACCTTTTTAGAGTGGACTATGTCCGGCTCTGAGACGCCTGCTTTTCTTAATAGCTCGATGTCAGCATCAATGCCTTTGTATGTCATGGCGTATTCCCCTTTGGATTATTCACTGTTACGGTCAGGACAAAAACGGGCGTTGCAAGAAGCAGCAGCGCTGACATGACCCAGAACGAAAAAAGGTAGCTGTGGCTTGCCAGAAGAAATCCGGCGAGTATGGGACCGGTGGCATGGCCGATATCAAAGATCGTTCCGAAGGTTCCCATGGCCGTTCCGAAATGTTTTTCTTTGCAGATATCCGCAACAAGTGCGGCAGAGGATGATGTCACAAAGGATTCTCCGAGTCCGAAGATGATCGCCGCAAGCATGAGTGAGTAAAAGCTCTGAAGCAGGGGTATTGCACCGAACGAAACTGCACAGAGGACTATCCCGACCGATATAAGGGATTTTCTTCCGTGCCTGTCAGAAGTCTTTCCCATGACCGGCTTTGAAAGTATGGTCACAATAACCTGAACTCCCCAGAGAAGCCCGGCCTGAAACTCATTCAGTCCTGCTACCGTCACCGCATAGATGGGCAGAAAGGCCTCTAATGCTCCGACGGTCAGGTTCTGGAGACCCTCCATCGCGGAGGTGATCACAACATTCCTGTCGCTGATCACCTCTTTTATGCCTGAAGTGAATTTCCTGTATGCCTCCTTCAATCCCCTGCCTTTCTCCTGCACCTTGTCTCCCCTCAGCACTGACAGGGCCACGACAAGGGAAAGCACTCCGGCGATGCCGCTTGCAAGATAAGCATAGCGAAATTCGAGCAGGGATGGTCCGGCAG